>JAYRHO010000384.1:0-2746 GCA_041907245.1 Saccharospirillaceae bacterium | reverse complement strand
TTTGTGCGTGCAGGCAGCGAGCTGGCGCTGGCGGAGATGATAAAGTGCGGCACTACTACTTTTGCTGATATGTATTTTTATTCCGACAGCTGCATTCAAAGCGCGCTAAAGGCGGGTATGCGCCACGCAAGCTTTACCACTGTGCTGGATTTCCCCACCAATTACGCCCAGAGCGCGCAAATTGCGATAGATAAAATCATCGCGCTGCACGACAGCTACAAAGCGCACGATCTCATTAAAATCGGCTTTGGCCCGCACGCGCCTTATACCTTAAGCGATGAGCCATTAAAAACCATCGCTACCTTGGCCGACCAGCTGGATACGCCAGTGCAAATTCATCTGCATGAAACAGCGCAAGAAGTAGCACAAAGTATCGAAAAATACGGCTGTCGCCCAAGCCAACGCTTGGCGAATTTAGGCTTTTTAACCGAACGCGTGAGCTGCGTGCACATGACACAGATCACCGACACCGACATAAGCCTTTTGCAAAAAACAGGGGCCAGCGTGGTGCATTGCCCAGAGTCAAATTTAAAGCTCGCCAGCGGCTTTTGCCCCGTGGATAAACTGTTAAAAGCAGGCGTTAATCTGGGGCTTGGCACAGACGGCGCAGCCAGTAATAACGACTTAAATATCCAAGGCGAAATGAAAACCGCCGCGCTTTTGGCCAAGGCTGTCGCCCAAGACGCCAGCGCGCTAAAAGCCAAAGAGGCGCTTTATATGGCCACCTTAGGCGGTGCCAAAGCCTTAGGGCTGGATGAGGTAACGGGCTCGTTGGAAGTGGGCAAATGGGCGGATATGCAGGCGGTGGATTTGAGCAACCTTGCGCAGCTGCCGCTTTTTGACTCCATCTCGCAGCTGGTCTACACCGACTCCAGCCGCGCCACTACGCACCTTTGGGTAGCGGGCAAGCAATTATTAAATAATGGCGAGCTGCTTACCCTCGATGAGGAGAAAATCCGTTATACTGCGGCGCTTTGGGCAAAGCGCATCGCGACTTAGCGCTGGGCGCTGAATATTGTCATTGCGAACGAAGTGACGCAATCAAAACTAACAAAGGAAACCACATGGCCAACGTCGATTTAGGTGAAATCAGCAAATTCGAAGCCTTGGCTTCTCGCTGGTGGGATTTAGAAGGCGAATTTAAGCCGCTGCACGAGATCAACCCGCTGCGCACTAACTACATCGACCTACAGGTAAACCTTGCTGGCAAAACTGTGCTGGATGTTGGCTGCGGCGGCGGTATTTTGGCCGAGGCCATGGCGCAGCGCGGTGCAGAGGTTACTGGCATCGACATGGGCGAGGCGAATTTAAACATTGCCAAGCTGCACGCCCTTGAGAGCGCCGTGCAGGTCAAGTATCAGCACATAAGCGTTGAGGAATTAGCCGCCCAAGCGCCTGAGAGCTTTGATGTGGTGACTTGCCTTGAGATGCTTGAGCATGTGCCCGACCCTGCCTCCATCATTGCCGCTTGCGCGCGCTTGGTAAAGCCAGGTGGCAAGCTGGTGTTTTCCACCATTAACCGCAACCCCAAAGCCTACCTTTTTGCCGTGCTGGGCGCTGAATACCTTTTACGCCTCGTGCCCACTGGCACGCACGACTACCACAAATTTATCAAGCCCAGCGAGCTTGCCACTTGGTGTCGCGCTGTGGGGCTTCAAGTGACGCACATGACAGGAATGCTCTACAACCCCATCACCAAAGCGTACAGCCTAAAAGAAGGCGATACCGAGGTGAACTACCTGCTTAGCGCCAGCAAAGACAGCGCATGAAAACCAAGGCGGTATTCTTTGACCTAGACGGCACGCTCTTAGACAGCGCGCCCGACTTTATCTGGGTGGTCAATAGCCTGCGCGAAGAAGACGGTCTGCCTCCTTTGCCCTACGAGCTTATCCGCGAGCAAGTAAGTAATGGCGGCTTAGCGCTCGCTTGCCTGACCTGGGAAATTCGCCCAGATCACCCGCAAAGCAGCCACTACCGCCAGCGCCTGCTCGACCGTTACAGTGAAAACCTAGGCCAGCACAGCGGCCTTTTTGCAGGCTTTGAGCTGGTGCTGCGCGAGCTTAAAGCGCGCAAAATCGACTGGGGAGTGGTCACCAACAAGCCCAAGCTTTACGCAGTTCCCTTGCTTGAGCGCCTAAAGATAAATGCGCCTTTGCTGATTTGCCCCGAAGATGTAGCGCACAGAAAGCCGCACCCAGAGCCGCTTCTAAAGGCCGCCGCGCACTTTAACCATGCGCCCGAGATTTGTTTTTATGTCGGCGATCACGCGCGCGATATCGAGTCGGCCATTGCCGCCAATATGCCAAGCGTGGCGGCGCTCTTTGGCTACATAGAGCCGCATATCAACCCCAAAGACTGGCAAGCGGACTATTACATCAGCCGCCCAGAAGAACTCCTAACTCTGTTGAATTAAAAAATGAAGACTTTAGAAAATCGCATTATTTTGGTCACTGGCGCAGGCTACGGCATAGGCCGCACCGCCGCGCTCACTTACGCTCGCGCAGGCGCTACCGTGCTTTTGCTCGGGCGCACCGAGCGCGCCTTAAATGACACCTATGACCTCATCGAAGCAGAAGGCCTAGCCCAGCCTGCTATTTTGCCCTTTGATTTAAACACCAGCGACGAAGAGCCCTATCAGCAGCTGGCAAAACTCATAGCCGACAACTTTGGTCATTTGGACGGTGCGCTTTTAAACGCAGGCGTCTTGGGCCAGCGCACGCCGGTGGAGAACTACCACGCGCAGACC
>JAYRHO010000383.1:0-2522 GCA_041907245.1 Saccharospirillaceae bacterium | reverse complement strand
CCTTATTATTCATTGGCCAGATAAATTTATTTATCTGGCGAAATTTTTTAAAAAATTATTAGCGTAAAAATATTTAAATGGCGGGGATAGTACCAAGAAGTGCGCAAACTGCCCACGTTTATTCCTTGATTCCCAAGGCAAACCAATAAGGCTCAAAGCTCTGCTCTACAGATTTTGCAATTAGAGCAATAAAGTCTTGGTAGTTATCTGTGGTGTGGGCTTTATCTAAGGCTTGGTAATAGGCTAAGCGTTGGTTTACTTGTATCAATGCGGCGGGAAAGCCTGCCTGCATCAATGCTAAGTTCATCACTAGGCGCGATGTTCTGCCGTTGCCATCGGTGAATGGGTGAATTTTTACTAGCTCGCCATGTAAGCGCGCTGCGCGCTCAACTGGATGCAGTTGCTGTGCTTCGTTCTGATTCCACGCCATCATCGATTGCATTTGCTCTGGTACAACCAATGAATCAGGCGGCGTATGGGTTGCACCTGAAATCAACACGTTCACTTTGCGGTATTGGCCAGCGTTTTCTTGGTCGATATTTTTTAACACTAAACTGTGTAGCTGTTTAATATGCCATTCGGATAGCGTTTCTTGTTTCTGTACCAATTCTTCCACATACAAAATGGCATCGCGGTGGTTAATCGCTTCAAAATGTTCGCGCAGGGTTTTACCGCCAATGGTAATGCCTTCTAAAGCGACCTTGGTTTCTTGCAGGGTGAGGGTGTTACCTTCGATGGCGTTGCTGTGATACGTCCAATTCAGCACCAAATTCTCATGCAGGTTTGCTACTACCGCTTTGGGCAAAGGGCGGTGTGCATCTAGCTTGGCTTTTAGTTGGTCGAGAGTCTGGAATTCGCTCATGCTGCGCTCTTGTTATTCACTGCCTTGATAAACTTTTTATCTGGCCTAACAGTGGTTGGCGTAAAAATCAAATGGTCGCGATAGTACCAAGAACCGCGCAAACTGCCACGTTATTTTTAGGGTTCTGGTGCATGGCGGGTTATGGATCCTGTGGCTGCGCGCAGGATGACAGCCATCTATGTTTCTCGATTTATCGCCCATGCTCCGTCATGGCAGGGCTTGGTTCGACAGCCCAGACAACTCCGACAGCCCATAGCCCTTTAGCGCGGTCAATCAAATCGCGAACGTCTTCTTTGATGCGCAGGTTAAGTGTCAAACGCTGAGTATTGATAGTGGCAGTAGTCATAATCTAGCCTCCTGTGTCGCTGTACGTTGTTCCTGCACCTCTGTAATTTCACGGCCATTACAGCAATAATCACCACCCAATTTCTTGATAATGAGGCTTATATGCCTAGAAGCGTCCAACAACTCGCCAGCCGTCTGACTTTTCGCCAGCTTCAGGTGTTTTTGGCGGTGTACGAGCAGCAGGGTTACAGCAAGGCGGGTGAGCTTTTAGGGCTGACGCAGCCTGCGGTAAGCAGTCAAATTCGCCAGCTTGAAGAGGCTTTGGGGCAGCCGATGTTTGAGTACGTTGGCCGTAAATTATTTCCAACTTCGGCGGCGGAATTATTGGCGCAAAGTGTGCGCGCTATTTTTGATGAGCTGCGTTTTTTGCAAACGGAAATTGTGGCTAAAACGGGTAAGACCGCAGGCGAATTGCATCTTGCTTGTGTGAATACCGCGCAGTATGTCGTGCCTTATTTATTAAAAGGTTTTTTGCAGCAGTTTCCTGAAATTAAAGCCAGCGTACGCGTGGTTAATCGTGCCGAGGCCATCGCGCGCTTGCAGGATAACAGCGACGATTTGACCATTATGGGCATGGTTCCCGATGACAAACCTTTTTCGTCTTTGCCCTTTTTAGATAACGAACTGGTGCCTGTTGTGCCTGCTAACCATCCGCTTACCAGTGAAAAATCCCTTTCAGCACAAACATTTTTAAATGCGGATTTATTAATTCGAGAGCAAGGCTCGGGCAGCCGTTTGGCTTTGGAAGTTTTTTGCCAGCAAAGGCGTTTGCAATTGCAGCCGCATTTGCAATTAGGCTCGAACGACGCACTGAAACACGCGGTATTAGCAGGATTGGGGGTGGCGGTTTTGCCAAGGCTGAGTATTTTGCCCGAGCTTAAATTAAATCTGTTAAAAGTACTGGAAATTGAGGGTTTTCCGCTGCGCCGTAGCTGGTGCGTGGTGTATCCCAAAGCCAAGCACCCAACGCCTGCGATGAAGGCGTTTATTTATTATGTGCAAGAAAATATTCGCAAAATTAGCGAGCAGTTTAAAGCCTAAGCGCTAAGGGAGCGGGCGTTCATGGGTTCGAGACGGAGCTCGAACGTACGCCCAACGCCCAACCTTCTAATGACGAATTAAGTAGTCAAAGGCACTGAGCGCAGCGGTCGCGCCTTGCCCCATGGAGATAATAATCTGCTTATAGGGCACGGTGGTGGCGTCACCTGCGGCAAAAATACCTGGCACGCTGGTTTCGCAGCGGTCGTTCACCACGATTTCACCGCGTGGGCTAAGTGCTACCGCGTCTTTTAAAAACTCGGTATTGGGCACTAGG
>JAYRHO010000382.1:0-3094 GCA_041907245.1 Saccharospirillaceae bacterium | reverse complement strand
TGGCTGCGCAGCCCCATTTCAGCGTATTTGGGGTTGGCACGAATGCCTGATTTTTGCGCTTTAAGCGAAGCTAAGACTTCGTCCTTGTTGTTTCCTAAACAGCTGACAATTCCTAAACCTGTAACGACGACACGACGCATAATCCACACTCTAAAGAAAAATTGAGGGCATTCTACTAAGAAGCAGCCAGACTAAGAAGCCTTAGCCAGTGTTTCTAATTTGGCCAACACTATATAGTAGTGCGCGAAAAGGGTTAAAGAAAAATATTGTTAACCTAAGGTTTCTAATCTTTGCTTGTTTGGGTTTATTTATGAATTATTCTCAGAGTATTCGCTGGCAAAAAGCCCAGCAGTTGTTATTAGAGAATGCTTTGGATGTGGCCACTATGGCGGCCTGCTTGGGCCAAGAGGAAGAAAAATTGGTGGCGATGATCGGAGCTTCTCCTCGCAAGGCTATTTCCGATGCTTTGGCCTTGCAGATGGAGCAAACCTTTTCCAAACCGCAAGGCTGGCTGAGCCAAAGCGCAGGCGGTGAGCAAGAATACGATTTGTTCGGTGCGTAATAAATTAAACAAAGGCGGTAGTATGCAAGGCAGTGCGTGGCTAAAAAATGGACAGCTTGCTCAGTGGCAACAGTTAAAAACAGACTCCATTTGGGATCTGATAGTGATAGGCGGAGGCATTACAGGTGCAGGTATTGCGCGTGAAGCGGCTCGTCTTGGCTTGAAAGTGCTGCTGGTGGAGCGTCAAGACTTTGCCTGGGGCACATCCAGTCGTTCTTCCAAAATGGTGCATGGCGGTTTGCGTTATATGGCGCAAGGCGATATCCAAACCACGCGCCACTCGGTGCAAGAGCGTGAGCGTTTATTAAAAGAGGCGCCAGGTTTGGTGGATTTAATGCACTATGCCATGCCGCATTACCGCAAACAGTTTCCGCCTGCATTTTTATTTAATGCGTTGCTTTTTTTGTATGATTTATTTGCCCACAAAAGCTATCGCAAGTACTTCAGCGCACGCAGATATTTAGAAAAAGCTCCATTTTTACGCGCCGAAAATTTGGTTGGTGTAAGCCAGTTTGCCGACGCCGTAACAGACGACTCGCGTTTGGTTATACGCGTCTTGCATGAGGCTCAAAACGATGGTGCTTGCTGTTTAAATTATGTTGCGGCGCAAGAGCTTATTAAAAAAGATGAAAGCGTGGTGGGCTTAGTGCTACGCAATGAATTAACTCATGAAACGACTGCGGTGTTTGCCGATGCGGTCATTAACGCAACAGGGGCTTGGGCAGATCAGTTGCGCGCTCAGGTCGGTGGTGAAAAGAAAATTCGTCCTGCGCGTGGCAGTCATTTTATTATTCCTGCGAATCTTTTACCGGTGCAAGAATCTTTTACTTTGCTGCACCCAAAAGATGGCCGTCCGATATTTATTTACCCTTGGCTGAATCGAACGGTCATAGGCACAACCGATTTGGATAACGGCGGCATTGATAACACCGAAGCGCGCATGAGCCAGGCGGAGCTGGATTATTTACTGGAGTTACTGGCGCATTATTTTCCAAAGCTGGCTTTGGACAAATCCAACATTCTGGCAAGTTTTGCAGGTGTGCGGCCTTTAATTGCCAGTGGTGCGCGTAATCCATCAAAAGAAAAACGTAACCACAGTATTTGGCAAGAGCAGGGCTTGATCAGTGTCAGTGGCGGCAAGCTTACGACCTTTAGGCTGATCGCTTTGGATGTGTTGGCGGTTGCACAAAAACGGCTAAAAAACTGGTCGAAAAATCGGCATTTAAACCCGCAAGTTTTCACGCCTGCTACCGATATTCCAGCGGCTTTGGCGCAGTTTCCTGCGGCAACACAACGACGTTTACTTGGGTATTACGGTGCAAACTTGCCTGAGCTTTTGGCTAAGGCACAAGAAGGCGAGCTGAGCTTTATTGCCGACACCCCTTTTCTTTGGTGTGAGCTGCGCTTTTGTGCCGCCTACGAAGCCGTACAGCATTTGGACGATTTGCTGCTGCGCCGCACTCGTTTAGGCTTGATACTAGCCGCAGGCGGCGAGGCGCTAAGAGAGCAAATTCAGCCAATATGCACGCAGGAATTAGCCTGGAGTGCGGAGCAATTTGCGCAAGAGTGGCAACGCTATCAAGGCATAGTGCAGCGGTATTATTCGGCTTAGACCATTTGCGTTAAAAAGCCCTGTGCTTTTTTCAGGGCATCTAAGTACAGTTCCTCGACCTTGTCGGGGAAAATGCCTATTTTTTCGAGAGCTTTCCAGTTGATATGTTGCCAATCGCCTTTTTCCATGGCGGTGGCGATGTGCAGAAAAATACCATAGTCGCCTTGTTTTTTGGTTAGGGCCAAGGTGAGTATTTCAGGAAGGCGTAATTCTTTGCAAATTTCTTCCAGCGGAATATCCAAAAAGCCAGGCAATAAAGAAAACAAACCAACGGTAAAAGCCATTTCTTTATCGAGCTTGGGCCATAAAGACACAAGATTTTGACACAATAATGCTCGCACCAGTGCATGCTCGCGCAGAACTTGCGGCTTGGTATTGAGTTTGCCTAACGCAATAATATTGACCCAAGTTTTAAGCTGATTTAAGCCTAAAAATAGCACCGCCTGCTGAATCGAAGCCACTTCGCGCGTCATACCAAAGGCCGCAGAATTGACCACCTTTAAAATTTTAAAACACAGCTGCGGGTCGGATTTTAAGACGTTGGCCACTTCCTCTAAGGTGGCATCCTCTTTGTTTAAAACCTTCAGAAGTTGCATAACCGCAATATGATTATCCAAAAATCGATTGCCATACACATTGGAGGGCTGGCTAAAAAAATACCCTTGGAATAAATCGCAGCCTGCATTTTTACAAAAATCGTATTCTTCGAGCGTTTCAACTTTTTCGGCCAGCCACATGAGCTGATGATTTTCATAGCGTTGGATAATTTTTGGCAGCTCATCCAAGGAATTCAGTAGACGCAAATCCACTTTGACGATGTGCAAATAAGGAAAGAAGACGGCTTGTGCGGGATTGCCTTGATAATCGTCCAACGCCAAACGATAGCCTTTTCCATGCAGGGTTTTGATCGCGGCGACATT
>JAYRHO010000381.1:0-4824 GCA_041907245.1 Saccharospirillaceae bacterium | reverse complement strand
GTACAAAGAGAGTTGCATCAGTTGAGAAGTTCCTGCACATGGGGGGCTAAATCGCTGGCTAACATACCACGACTGCCGTTTTTTTGCGCGCATCTGTCCCCTGCTTCAGCGTGCACGCACACCGCCAAACACGCGGCCTGCCACGCATTTAAGCCTTGCGCCATAAGGCCTGCCACTATGCCTGTAAGCACATCGCCCATGCCGCCCGTGCTCATGCCCGCGTTGCCCGCACCGCACAAAGCCACGGCTTCTTGTTGTGGCCGCGCAATCAGCGAGCCACAGCCCTTTAATACCACCACCGCCTGATATTTTTGCGCCAAGGCACGCACCGCCGCAAAGCGATCTTGCTGCACTTCCTGAGTGCTAATACCAAGCAAGCGTGCGGCCTCGGCAGGATGCGGCGTGAGCACCACTTCGCGCTCGCTAAAACTGTGCTGCCACGCAGGCTGAGCCAAAAGGTTTAACGCATCGGCATCCAGCACCGCAGGCTTATTGCTGCCAAGCACCGCCTGCAACAACAGTTGCGCCCAGCTGCCTTGGCCAAGCCCTGGCCCTATGGCCAACACCGAGGCTTTTTCAATCAGATCACTGGCCTCTAACGCCGAGCGCACCGCTCGCACCATGGCCTCGGGCGTGCGCGCAAGAATCACAGGCACATGTTCGACACGAGTGGCACAGCTCAGCAGGCCTGCACCACTGCGCAAGCACGACTCCACCGCCAAACTCAACGCCCCGCCCATGCCCAAATCGCCACCCAGCATCAACACATGGCCAAACAAGCCTTTGTGGCTGTTGGCTTTTCTGGGAGGCAAGCCATAACCGCGCTCATTGAGCAGGCCTGAGCTGATTGCAAGCGCACTGGCGGGAAAATGACTGTAATAAGGCTTGGCCTGTAAGTTGGCAAGCAACAACTGACCGCAATGATCTGGGCCATCGAGTGTAAATTGCCCCTGTTTGTAGGCGACAAAAGCCAAGGTCGTATGCGCGCTTACCGCCACGCCCAACACAGCGCCCGTATCGGCATTCAAACCCGAAGGCAGATCCAGCGCAAAAATCGGTGCGCCGTGGCTGTTCATGGCAGTAATCAGCTGCGCCGCTTGCCCCTGCACTTCGCCTGCAAGGCCAATACCCAACAAGCCATCGACGATCAAATCAGCCTCGGCCAAGGCGCCCGTAAAAGGCTGCGCCGCCACACCTGCGGCCAAGGCCGCCTGCTGCGCCTGCTTGGCCTCTACACTTTTGGGTTCACCCAAGTAATAGAGCTGCACCGCAAAACCGCTGTCTTTAGCCAGCTTAGCCACCAGCCAGGCATCGCCACCATTGTTGCCCGCTCCTGCCACTACCAGCAAGCGCTGAGCATTGGGCCAAAGACTGAGCACCGTAGCAAACGCCGCCTGCGCCGCACGCTGCATCAGCTCAAAAGCGGTAATGCCTTCGCGCGCAAGCAGATGCTGATCCAACTCGCGCACTGTTTGGCTGGTAAAAAGCTCGGCTTGTTTCATTTCAATTCGCTCAGGGTTTTTACAATGCGTTTAAAGCTGTCAAAGCGCTCGGCCTTTACCTCACCATTTTTGACCGCCTGCGCAAAAGCACAGCCAGGCTCGGCCTCGTGCGCACAATCACGAAAACGGCAATAGCCTTCTAGCGCGCGCAATTCACGAAAGCCATAAAGCACGTCGCTGGCGCTCATGTGCCACAGGCCAAACTCACGGATTCCTGGGGAGTCAATCAAGTGCCCGCCGCTTGGGAAATGGTACAGGCGCGCGGTGGTGGTGGTGTGCTTACCCTTGCGGGTGTTTTCCGACAAAGCCCCAACTTTCAGCTCCGTGCCTGGCAGCAAGGCCGCTATCAGTGAAGATTTCCCCACCCCAGACTGCCCAACAAAAACGCTAGTGCGGCCATTTAAAAACGTTTTTAGCTCATCCAAATGCTGCTGTTTTTTACTGCTCACGCTCAAGGTGCGATAGCCCAACGCCTCGTAATGCGCCAAGAGTGCATAAAAGCGCCCTTGGTTGTTTTCATCGAGCAGGTCGGTTTTATTCAGCAGCAGCAACGGCTCAATATGGCAATTTTCGGCCGCCACCAAATAGCGGTCGATGAGATTTACATGCGCCTCAGGTTCAGGGGCAATCACCAGCACTATACTGTCGATATTGGCCGCCACGGGCTTGATTTCATTATATGGATTGGGGCGCGACAGCTCGCTACGGCGCGCCAACACGGCCTCTATCACCCCAGTTAAAACACCGTCAACCTCGCTGCCTGGGCGGAATGCCACTTCATCACCCGTCACCAAAGAGCCTAAATTGGCGCGTAAAAAGCAACGATAACGCACGGCTTGTTCGTAGCTGGCGCCCAATAGCTCCACCTCAGCCTGTGAGCCAAAATGCGCGACCACACGCCCCTGAACCTCTGCACCCAGCTCGCCTGCACCCAATTTTTGCTCGATGACTTGCTCTTTTTTATGCGCGCGTTCGGCTTTTTCTTGCTGAATTTTTTCCACGCGCCAAGCTTGGCGGCGATTGAGTTTGCGTTGGCTCATAACAGGCTCGGTAAAAAAACTTTCGCCATTGTCTGTGTTGGCCTGCCCCTATGCAAGTTGCTAGACTTTAGCCTCTTTCAAAAAAGGTAAGCATCATGAGCCAAAACGAGTATTTAGTGTGGATGGACTTGGAAATGACTGGGCTGGAGCCTGAGCGCGACGTCATTATTGAAATCGCCACCATCATCACCGACAACCAGCTGAACGTGGTCGCCGAAGGCCCTGTGATTGCGGTGCATCAGCCCGATATGCTGCTCGATGCCATGGACGAGTGGAACACCAAAACTCACGGCAACTCTGGCCTCACCGAGCGCGTGCGCCAAAGCCCACTCAATGCACGCGGCGCCGAGCTGGAAACCTTAAAATTCCTGCAACACTATCTCAAAGCGGGCACATCACCCCTGTGCGGCAACAGCATCCACCAAGATCGCCGCTTTTTAGTGAAATACATGCCCGAGCTGGAAGCCTTTTTCCACTACCGCAACATAGACGTGTCCACCATCAAAGAGCTGGCCAAACGCTGGAAGCCTGAAGTGGTTTCTTCTTTTGAGAAAAAAGGCAGCCATCAGGCGCTCGACGATATTAAAGAATCCATCGCCGAGGCTCTGCACTACAAAAAGAATCTGATGAATCTATAAGGCCTTCTACCAGAAGGCCTCATTTTTATTGGGTGGGTTGTCGTAAGGATTATCGGGCGCATTGCGCTCCTTATTGAGCTTTTCGAGAGTCTGCTGCGCCTTGTCGATGACGTTGGTGCGCGGATCCTCGGGCTTAATGGCCGCACCTGGATTGATGGCCTTTTCGTTAATGAACTTCAAATCCAAGCTGTTGTTGCGATCTTGCACTTCTTTGTCGGTTTTCTTGTTCAAAAGCACAATAGCAATGCGGCGATTCATGGCGCTGTACGGGTCATCGGCGAGTAAGGGAACGGTATCGCCCATGCCGATAACCTGCGCGATTTGCGCTTTTGCCACCCCCGCCTCCATCAAGGCTTTACGCGCGGCATCGGCGCGCAAGGCCGACAAGCTCCAGTTGCCATCGTTCTCGGCACGCTTGGCAGAATTGCGATCGGCATCGGTATGACCTGAAATAGACAGGCGGTTATCCATTGCCGCCAGAAGCGGCGCTAATTCCCATAAAATGTCCTCAGAATAAAACTTCAGCCGCGCACTGCCCGTATCAAACATAGGGCGATTGGTTTTATCCACTATCTGCAAACGCACGCCTTCGGTGGTGATATCCAGCAACAATTGATCTTTAAAGGGGCTCAGTGTGGCACTGGTTTCGATGCTTTGTTGCAGCGCATCCATCTGGCTTTCCATGCGTTTTTGCTCGATGGCTTCGGCCATGTTTTCAATTTCATCGGCATTGAGCACCTGCTCTGGGCTGGGCGTGCCCGACTCGGCGATATTCTCAGCTTGGTTGGGTGGCGTACCGCCCATGTCGATCACATAGCTCGATGGTGACAGCGTGCCATCGGTAAAGGCTTTGGGGTCTTGAAAGTAGCCAGAAATGGCTTTGCGTTGTGGTTCAGAGGTGGTGTTGATAATCCACAACACCAAAAACAGCGCCATCATCGCCAAGGCAAAGTCCGCCATGGCTACTTTCCATGCACCACCATGATGGCCGTGTTTGCCCTATTTGATACGGCGAACAATGATGTTTTGCTTTTGGCCTAGGTTTTCCATTATCTACCACGCACTTTGCTATCCACTTCGGCAAAAGTAGGTCGCCCATGTGAATACAAGGATTTACGCCCAAATTCCACTGCAATCTGCGGTGACAAGCCATTTAACGAGGCAATAATGCTGGATTTAACGGCCTCATAAAGTTTGATTTCTTCCGCCGCCAAGTGCGCCATGACACCGCTTATCGGCCCCAAAATACCGTAAGCCAAGAACACCCCAGAGAAAGTACCCACCAGCGCCGCCGCAACGTGCGCACCGATTTCAGATACTTCGCCGTCGATCGCCCCCATGGTAATTACAATACCCAGTACCGCCGCCACAATACCAAAGCCTGGCATAGCGTCCGCCACCTTACCGACCGCACCGCCAGGGGCTTCCAGCTCGTGCAGGCGCGCTTCGATTTCTTGATCCATTAGCGCTTCAAGCTCAAAAGAGGTGATATTGCCCGAGGCGATAATGCGAAAATAGTCGGCAATAAAATTGGAAAGCTCGTGGTTTTTTTGAATAGCGGGATAGCGCGAAAAAATAGCACTGGACTCTGGGCTTTCGACATCGGCCTCGATCGACATAAAGCCCTCGCGGCGGGCTTTATTT
>JAYRHO010000380.1:0-3394 GCA_041907245.1 Saccharospirillaceae bacterium | reverse complement strand
GTTGGCGGCTAAGGCAAAGTTTGCCGCGTACAGCCGAGAGCTAATAAAGTCGCGGCGCAGCTCACCGGTGATAATAACTTGCGGTAAACGCAAGCCCGATACTTCATCGGCGATGTCGCCGAGTTTATTCAGTTGAGCCAAGGCAAATAAGCCCAAAATTAAGGTAATCGCGCCCAATGCACCAAAAAACAGTACCGAGCGCGACGCAATGCGCATAGTGCGTAGCATAGAAAGATCCTCTTAACGGAAATAGCCAGAACTGGTCGTTGCAAAAAGCATAGACAGGGCTTGCTGCTTTGCCAGTTAAGAGGATAAAGGCAGGAATTAGGCCAAGGTCGAATGGCGTTTTACTGCCGAGCGGATATGCAAGGACAGCGTATGGCTGGCCTTGGGTGCGAGGCGAACGGCATCGGCCAAGGCATTGGCGGTTTCGACGCAAAACATGCGTTGGTAATCCCAGGGTTTAAATTGGCTAAGGCTTAGGCTTTTTTGCACCCAAGGGTTCCAGACTACCGCGCTGTTGCTACCTTGGCTGTGCAGCAGCAAATGCCTGCTGGGGCTGACCAGCGCCAGCGGTGCGTGGCTGTAATAAATGCGGTCGGTTTCCTCGGTAAAGGCCACGGCACATTGCTGGTTTTTTTCTTGCCAGCCTGTGAGGGTGTCGATATAGCGCGTATTTTCTAGCCCTTTTATGTGCGTGTGCTCAATGTGCTCGGTTGGAAAATAGCTGTGCAGCGCTTGGCTTATGTGCCAAGTTTGTTCGCTGAGATTTTGGGTTGTTAAATGCAGGCTCAGGCCGTCTTGGCTGAAAATAAACTCAACCGATAAATTGAGTTTTTCTGCGACAAAGTTTGGATTTTTTTCATGGTGCGGCAGGATAAGTTTGATGCGAACTTCTTTGCAGCTTTCATAAAGGGAATCAATGTGCCAAAGCGTGCTTCGGGCAAAGCCGTGAGCAGGCGCGGTATCTGGATTGTTTATTTGATTTTTTACGGCGTCGGGGTTTTTGGCGGCTTGACCAAACCAGGGCCAGCAGATTGGAATGCCACCGCGCACACTTTGCCCTCTTTGATAGCGGGCGCTGTCGCTTAACCACAGCCAGTTTTTTTCGCCCTTGGGCGCAAAATGCAAAAGCTGCGCACCTTGCAATAATAATTCGGCATAAAAATACGGGTGGCGAATGCACAAAAGCGCTAATTCGCCGCGCACAGTGCGCCCAATAAAAGCACTGCTTTGCAAAATATTATTTGGCATTTTTGAGTTCCTGATTAGCCCAATAGGGTAGCCACAAATCGATGGCCGGAAAGGGCAGTGCGCCTTGGTTTAACAAGGCTTGATGAAATTTGGCTAAATTAAAATGCACGCCCAGTTTATCTTGCATTTGTTGGCGTAAAGATAAAATACGCAGCTCGCCCATTTTATAGGCGACGGCCTGTGCGGGGTAGGTTAAATAGCTTTCAATCAGTTGTTGGCTTTCTTGGGCAGTTAAGGCGGTATATTTAAGTAAAAACTGTTTCGCTTCCTCCATGCTCAAAACGCCACTGTTTAACCCTGTGTCCAGTACCAGTGCGCAGGTTAAAATCAGCTCGTGCATCAGACTGCCGTATTCTTCTTCTGGGGTTTTATAGCTGCCCATTTCACGGCCTAGGTTGGCACTGTATAGCGCCCAGCCTTTTTCAAAGGTGGGGTTTTGTCTTGAGCGCTGGTAGTCACTTTGGTTTTCTTGTTCGGTGATAATCGCCGCTTGTAAATGTGGGCCAATGGCTTCGCGAAAGGCAATGGCGGCTAAGCTGTATTGCGGCAAACTGGCCATTTTATTTAGGTTAATAAAATACAGCCCTGGGCGATTGCCAAAGAGCGCAGGCGCTTGGTAAAACGCAATTTTACTGTTTTGCTGCGTTAAAATAGGCACAACGGCTAATGAGGTTTTAGGTAGCTGGGTAAAATACGCAGGCAAGTCCAAACTTAAATTGTTCAATAAATCTTGCTGATATTGGATAAGCTCAGCGCGCCCTGTTTTGTCGGTTTTAAAATGCATGGCTTTGGCATTCATCTCTTTAATAAAGGCGCTGTAATCATCACCTGCATAGCCAAGCTTGGGCATTAAAGCCTTTATGTTATTTTGAATACGAGCTATTTCACTGCGCCCAAGTTGTATCATGGTATTGGCATCCATGTCGCTGGCGCTGTACCAATTCAAAAGGGTTTGATAGTAATGCAGGCCTTCATCGACCTGGCGCAGGCTGTTTTTCTTGGGCGCGTGTTTGCCAAGGTCGGTAATAAATTTTTCTAAATCACGATAGGCGTCGTTGGTTTTTTCTAATGCGGATTTGGCTTGGCTTTCAAGGAGTGTGCGCGTATTACGATAAAGGCCAAGATTGTTTAATTTACTGCTGAAATCTTCCCAAAAAACGGCGGGCGCTTCACCTGTGATGCTGGCTTTGCGCAGATCTTGGATGTTTTCTTTGACTTTGTTGTAGGTGAATTGATTGGCCAGTAAGCCTTGGCTCTCGGCGGCTTTGATGTTTTCTTGCCAGCGTTTAAATAGGCTAGGAATGGCTTTTAAGCGTTTAATGTAATCTTGCGCATCACTGATCGAGCTAATAGGGTGATGATAAATTAAGGTGTTGACGACCAGTGCGTCCCAGCGAGCTTGCAAATAGGCGTCCTGATAAGAAGAAAAAGAAGCATTTAATAATTTAAAATTCAATTCCGCTTGCAGGCTGCGGTAGGTTATGGCGCTTTTTACATCCAGCTGCTGCTCGGGAATGGCTTGCAGCCTTTGACGCAAATCTTGATAAAATTTCAGCTGTGCTTCGCTGGCTTCTTGTGAAATATCGTCCCATTCAAATTGCCCGCTTATACCCAAATCGCTGCGCCAAACAGGGCTTTGATCTTGTTCAAACTGAAAGTATTCAGCGGCTAAAGCCTGTACTTGTTCGGGGATTCCAAGCGGAGCAGTTGGGTTCAGGTAGGCGCTGCTGCTTGGTATCGGGCTTTGGCAGGCATTGAGTGTTGACAGAAAAAATAAAACGAAAAATAAACGTAGCACAGGCTCATCCATTGATATATTTTGCAGGCAGTTTAGCAATCCCAAGAATGGGTGCAAGCAGGAGTTATCATGAGTAAAACGGTTGCTTTGTGTTTAGGCAGTGGCGGCGCACGCGGCTACACCCATATCGGGGTGATTGAAGCCTTAGAAGAGCGGGGCTATAAGATTGTAGCGATTTCAGGTTGTTCGATCGGTGCGCTGGTCGGTGGTTTTTATTGTGCGGGTAAGTTAAACGAATACCGCGCTTGGGTGGAAAAACTAAAATATTTGGATGTGCTTAAACTGTTGGATATCAGCTTATTGTCCAGCGGTATGATTCGTGGCGATAAAATTTTTAATATT
>JAYRHO010000379.1:0-3687 GCA_041907245.1 Saccharospirillaceae bacterium | reverse complement strand
GCGCATCCCAGAAGTGAAAGGTGTGCAAGACATCACCGACCATTCCGACAGCAGCAATGCTTATTACAAGTAATAAAAAAGCCCCGAAAGGGGCTTTTTTATTGCATCTTCTTTAAGAGCAAAGGTGTGCAACTCATTGTTTTTAAATGAGTTGCACGAGCCAACTACATATTGGGGTAGTTGGGGCCGCCTTGGCCTTCGGGTGTTACCCAAGTGATGTTCTGCGTTGGGTCTTTGATGTCACAGGTTTTGCAGTGTACGCAGTTTTGCGAGTTGATTTGCAGGCGTTTGCTGCCATCGTCGTTCGCCACAATCTCGTACACGCCTGCTGGGCAGTAACGCTGTGCAGGCTCGTCCCATTTAACCAGGTTCACATTCACAGGAATGCTGGCATCTTTGAGTTTCAGGTGGCAGGGCTGGTTTTCTGCATGGTTGACGTTGCCCAAGAATACCGAGTCCAGCTTGGAGAAAGACAGCTTGCCATCGGGTTTGGGGTAGTTAATCTTTTTGCTTTCTGAAGCCAGCTTCAAGGTGCCGTGGTCTGCGGTGGTGTCGTGCAGAGTCACAGGGAGCGGGAAGATATTGTGGTGGAAGTAGTTGAACGCACCACCCAAATAGGTTCCAAACTTGTGCATGGCAGGGCCGAAGTTGCGGCTGTGATGCAGGTCTTTGTATACCCAAGAGGCTTCAAAGGCGGCCGTAAATTCGTTGATTTCGTCGTTGGCACGGCCTGAGGCAATGGCTTTAACGATCTCTTCTGCGGCGATCATGCCAGACTTCATGGCCGTGTGTGTGCCTTTGATCTTAGAGAAGTCCAAGGTGCCTGCGTCGCAACCGACTACCAAGCCGCCTGGGAAGGTCATCTTGGGCAGGCAGTTTAAGCCGCCTTTGGCAATGGCGCGCGCACCGTAAGAGACGCGTTTGCCGCCCTCTAAGTATTGTTTCAGCACGGGGTGATGCTTCATGCGCTGAAACTCGTCAAAGGGGCTAACGTGTGGGTTGGAGTAGGACAGGTCGGTAATCAAGCCTACAGCCACTTGGTTGTTTTCCGCGTGATAGAGGAAGAAGCCACCCGATGAGCCAGACTCACTTAAAGGCCAGCCTGCGCCGTGAATGACCAAGCCTTCTTGGTGTTTGGCAGGGTCGATGTCCCACAGCTCTTTAATGCCGATGCCGTAGTGTTGTGGGTCTTTGCCTTCATCAAGCTTGTATTGGGCGATTAAACGCTTGCCTAAGTGGCCACGGCAGCCTTCGGCAAATACGGTGTACTTGGCGCGCAGCTCCATGCCAGGGGTGTATTCGTGTTCTTTGGGGTTGCCCTGAGCATCCACGCCCATGTCGCCAGTAATCACACCTTTAATAGCACCGTCTTCCACGATGTATTCGGCGGCAGGAAAGCCTGGGTAAATTTCAACGCCTAAGGCTTCGGCTTGTTCGGCCAACCAGCGCGATACGTTGCCCAAGGAGACAATGTAGTTGCCGTCGTTGTGCATGGGCTTGGGAATCATCCAGCCTGGGGTTTTGATGCCTTTTTCGGCACTGGTGAAGAAGTAGACTTCGTCGCGTGCAACGGCGGTATTTAAAGGAGCGCCCAGCTCTTTCCAGTTTGGGAAGAGTTCATCCAGTGCGCGAGTTTCGACAACCGCACCTGATAAAATGTGCGCGCCGACTTCGGAGCCTTTTTCTACTAGGCAAACCGATAGCTCTTCATTTAACTGTTTGATACGGCAGGCTGTACTTAGGCCAGCTGGGCCGCCACCCACTATGACTACGTCAAACTCCATTACATCGCGTTGCATGCTCTTCTCCTCTCTTTAAGCTGGGAGCTGTGATTTTGAATGAAAACTCTCTCAAGCGTTGCGCAACACCGAAAACGACGCTGCACAAAAAATACTCACCCCGAGGGGTAAAATGGCGCTCATTATACGTTCGGCCAATTCCCAAGCAACAAATTTAGTGGGTAGAAAAAAGAAAGCGCCCTAAAAACAGCGAGTTGGCCGAACTGACGCCTCTATAAAGAGGTAATGCTATTGACGCACCTAGGAAAGGTTTGAATAATGGCGCGCGCTGGAAAGGGCTGCTTTGGACTGTGTCATCTTGTCGGCGTGGTATTGGCCCTTTATTCATCCACTAGATAAATACGAGGAATCTATGAAGGTTCTTGTCGCTGTAAAACGCGTTATCGATTTTAACGTAAAAGTTCGTGTAAAAGCGGACAACACTGATGTTGATTTAACCAACGTGAAAATGGCTATGAACCCCTTCTGCGAAATCGCCGTTGAGGAAGCCGTACGTTTGAAAGAAAAAGGCGTGGCCACGGAAGTTGTTGTGGTTTCTATTGGTCCTAAAGTGGCTCAAGAGCAAATCCGTACCGCTTTGGCACTGGGCGCTGATCGCGGCATCATGATCGAGACCGATGAAAAGTTGGAATCTCTGACCGTGGCCAAATTGCTGAAAGCCGTTGTTGAAAAAGAACAGCCTCAGCTGGTTATCCTGGGTAAACAAACCATCGACAGCGATAACAACCAAACTGGCCAAATGTTGGCGGCCTTAACTGGCATGCCTCAGGGCACTTTCGCTTCTAAAGTGGAAGTCTCTGGCAACAAAGTGAATGTAACTCGTGAAATCGACGGCGGCTTGCGCACTGTGGCGCTGGAACTGCCTGCTGTGGTCACTACTGACCTGCGTTTGAACGAGCCTCGCTATGCTTCTTTGCCTAACATCATGAAAGCCAAGCGTAAGCCTTTGGATGTGACTACCCCCGCAGAGCTGGGCGTAGCCGTGAAGTCTACTTTGTCACTGGTTAAAGTGACTCCGCCTGCCGAACGTAAAGCAGGTATCAAGGTTGCCAGCGTTGAAGAGCTGGTGGCAAAACTGAAAAACGAAGCCAAAGTAATTTAAGGAGCGACCATGTCTATTTTAGTAATCGCTGAGCACGACAATGCTTCCTTAAAAGCCGCTACCTTAAACGTCGTGACCGCTGCCAGCAAAATCGGCGGTGATGTTCACGTTCTGGTTGCAGGCTCAAACTGCGGCGCGGTAGCCGATGCTGCGGCCAAAATCGCAGGCGTAAGCAAAGTATTAGTAGCAGACAACGCAGCCTACCAATATCAACTGGCCGAAGGCTTGGGTGAGTTGGTTGCTGAGTTGGGTAAAGACTACAGCCACATTCTGGCTGCCGCTACCACTACTGGCAAAGACTTCCTGCCACGCGCTGCGGCGCTGTTGGATGTGAACATGGTTTCTGAAATCACGGGTGTGGTTGCCGCTGATACCTTCGTTCGTCCCATTTATGCAGGCAACGCCATTGCGACTGTTAAATCCGCCGATGCCATCAAAGTGCTGACCGTTCGCGGTACCGGTTTTGATGCCGCCGCCGCTCAAGGTGGCTCTGCCGCTGTTGAAGCAGTAAGCATCGTTAAAGCCAGCAGCAAATCTGCTTTTGTTGGCGAAGAACTGGCTAAATCTGACCGTCCTGAATTGACTGGCGCGAAAATCATCATCTCTGGTGGTCGCGGCATGCAAAACGGTGACAACTTCAGCATGCTGTACAAAGTGGCTGACAAGATCGGCGCTGCGGTGGGTGCTTCTCGCGCCGCTGTGGACGCAGGCTTTGTGCCCAACGACATGCAAGTAGGTCAAACGGGTAAGATCGTAGCGCCGAACCTGTACATTGCTGTGGGTATC
>JAYRHO010000378.1:0-2765 GCA_041907245.1 Saccharospirillaceae bacterium | reverse complement strand
GTCGAACTGAACCCCGATATCGCCCCCAAGCTGCGCGTTAATGCCGATTACGCTGCACTGATTCGCCGCAGCGACAATTCCACCGACAACGCTTTTTTACGCGACAATTTACAAGAAGCCCGCTGGTTTATTAAAAGCCTGCAAAGCCGCAATGAAACTTTATTAAAAGTCGCCACCAAAATAGTGGAACACCAAATCGAATTTTTTGAACAAGGCGATGAGGGCATGAAACCTTTGGTGCTGCACGATATTGCCGAAGCCGTTGGCATGCACGAATCCACTATTTCGCGCGTGACTACGCAAAAATACATGCACACGCCACGCGGTATTTTTGAACTAAAATATTTTTTCTCGAGCCACGTCAATACCGACGCAGGTGGGGAGTGTTCTTCAACGGCCATTCGTGCCATGATCAAAAAACTGATTGCAGAGGAGAATGCACGCAAACCCTTAAGCGATAATAAAATTGCGGCATTGCTTGCGGATAAAGGCATTCAGGTAGCACGGCGCACCGTCGCCAAATACCGCGAAGCTTTATTTATTCCGCCATCCAATGAGCGCAAGCAATTGATTTAAACTGATACCATTTTTCGCCAGCAACACAAGGAGTCTGGGCATGAAAGTAAACGTCAGCGGTCATCACATTGAAATCACCGAATCACTGCAAGCTTTTGTGGAGGACAAAATGTCCAAACTTGAGCGCCATTTTGATGGCATTGTTTCTGCTCAAGTCACGTTAACCGTCGTCAAAGATCGAATGACAGCCGAGAGCAATCTCGCTGTAGGCGGCCCCGATTTGCATGCCAGCGCCGAAGGCGATGACATGTACGCCGCCATCGACCAAATGGTTGAAAAACTCATTCGCCAATTGCAAAAACACAAAGAAAAACTCGTTGCCCGCAAACAAGGCCAAAACTAAACCATGAGCACCCTCATTGAGGACATCCTCACGCAGGAGCGCACCCTGAAGGACGTGAGCATCTCCAGCAAGAAAAAATTGCTGGAGTACCTCGCGGCTTTCGTCGCCAATCAAATGCCCAACAGTTCTGCCAGCGACATTTTCGAGCGATTTCTCGCGCGCGAACGTCTTGGCAGCACAGGCATAGGCGAAGGGATCGCCATTCCCCATTGCCGTTTAAGCCAATGCCAGAAACCCTTAGGGGTGCTGTTAAAGTTGGACGAAGCCATCGATTACGACGCCATCGATCACCGTCCTGTAGACTTAGTGTTTGCCTTGCTTGTGCCCGAGCAAGCGGACAGCCAACATCTGCAAGTGCTAGGAATGCTGGCGCGCAACTTCACCGATCCCGAATATCGTGAAGCCCTACGCAATGCCCCCGATGCTCAGCACTTATACCAACGCGCCCTTAAAGCCCCATCGCCCTAGTTAAGGACTGCCATGCGTCTTGTGATCATCAGTGGCCGCTCAGGCTCAGGAAAATCCAGTGCCTTGCACGTGCTCGAAGACTTGGGTTTTTACTGCATTGATAACTTGCCCATTGGCTTATTGCCCGCCTTGGTGCAAGAAACCGAGCACGAGGAAAGGCTCTCGCGCGTGGCGGTGAGCATCGATGCCCGCAATTTACCTCATGCGTTTGAGCAAATTCACGATGTACTGCATCAGCTGCCCAGCGAAGAATATCAGCTGGACATTGTCTATCTGGATGCCAGCCCCGAGGTCTTAATTCAGCGCTTTAGCGCCACCCGCCGTAAGCACCCATTAACAACGGGCAATCTGTCTTTGGCCGAAGCCATAGAGCAAGAAAAACAGCTGTTGCAACCCATGGCCGATCTGGCCGATTTAAAGCTCGACACCACACAAATGTCGGTGCACGAACTGCGTAGCCAAATTAAATTACGCGTAGCCGAGAAAAAAGGCGCAGACATTGCCATTTTGTTCCACTCCTTTGGCTTTAAACACGGCGTACCTGTGGATGCCGATTTCGTGTTTGACGTGCGCAGCCTACCCAATCCTTATTGGGATCCTGCTCTGCGCCAATTCACGGGGTTGCAGCAACCCATTATCGATTTCCTCAAAAACGAGTCGCCCGTAAAGGCCATGCAAGACGACATCAGTGGCTTTTTACGCCGCTGGATACCCAGCTTTATCGAAGCCAACCGCAGCTACCTCACCATCGCCATCGGCTGCACGGGCGGGCAGCATCGCTCGGTATTTTTGGCAGAGGCCTTGGCCGCAGAGTTTCGCAACCAATACCCCGAAGTCCAGGTGCGCCATCGTGAGCTGCCCAGCGGCGAGGGTGCATGAAAGAGGGCACGCTCACCATCATCAATCAGCGCGGTTTGCATGCGCGCGCGGCCGATAAACTGGCACGTCTGTGCTTGCAGTACCGCAGCACAGTGCGCATTGGCCACCCTGAGCGTATGGTCGATGGTAAAAATATTATGGCGCTGTTGATGCTTGCCGCCGCCAAAGGCACCACTTTGCACGCACAAATACAAGGCGAAGACGCCGAAGCCGCTTATAATGCCATTTCCGATCTGTTTGCCTGTCGCTTTGGCGAAGACGAATAAGACCCTTTCTTTTATTACAGTGATTTTATGAAAAAGAAACCCACTCCAGAGCTGGATGATGAGATTGAAATCATCAGCAAATCCGAACAAAAACGCGAAGCACATCGCCTGCATGACTTAGGCAAAATGCTGACCGAAATGCCCAAAAGCAAATGGGATGAGCTGCCCATCAGCGATACTCTGCGCCATGCTTTGGCTGAAAATGCTCGCCTGACGCAGCACGAAGCCAAGCG
>JAYRHO010000377.1:0-10827 GCA_041907245.1 Saccharospirillaceae bacterium | reverse complement strand
TTCTTTTCGAATGCTATTAGGGCGGTCGCTGACACCAATGACCAAAACTTTTTCCGCGCCTAAATGCAGGGCAGGGCTTACAGGAGCAAGCTGACGTACTGCGCCGTCGGCGTAGTATTCACGATGGATTTTCACCGCAGGAAATACCATAGGAATGGCGGAGGAGGCCATCAGGTGGCTGAGCGTCAAGCGCGAGCGCACGCCAATGCGATGAGGTCTTGCCCAGTTTTCAAGGCTGTGATGGCCCTGAAAAAAACTCACAGACTCGCCGCTGTCGATGCCCGAGCAGTTGATGGCCAAAGCATGCAAAAAATTGCTGTCAATGTTGTTTTGAATACGATCAAAATGAATCACTTCGCTGAGTAATTTTTGCAAAGGGGCGTTATCCAATACCGACACCACATCGTTTTTAAAACGGCGGCCAATAACGAGGCTACGTACTAAGCGCGCCAAAGATAAAGACACGCCCCAAAAATCGGTGCGATAAACCTGAGAGCATTCAAAATTTGCCCAGATGCGTTCTAAATGGCGAATGCCTAGGCGGTAATTGTCGGCAAAGGTAGCCAAAGCCACGCCGTTAATCGCCCCTGCGGAGGTACCTGAAATAATATCAATGGGAATGGGGCTGTTTTTGGGCAAAATACGATTGATCGCTTTTAAAACCCCAACCTGATAGGCCGCCCGTGCGCCACCGCCAGATAAAATTAGCCCTGTTTTTTTCATGCTCAGGTTCCGACCTCTTTTCCTCTTTGACCCAAGTATAGTGCATAATGCTCGGCCTTTAGTTTGAGGAGTGTTTTATGTTTACGGGTATTGTGCAGGCGAAATTGCCATTGCAAAGTTTGGATCGCCACAACGATTTTGCCAGTCTTCACTTTGACTTTCCTGATCACCTGCGTCAGGGCTTGCAGCTTGGTGCTTCGGTTGCAATTAACGGCACTTGTCTGACGGTGCGCAGTATAGAAGGAAAGCGGGTTTCTTTCGATGCCATCGCCCAAACCCTTAAGCTGACCAATTTGGGCACTTTGCAGCCAGGTTCGATAGTAAACATGGAACGCGCTGCGCGCATTGGCGATGAAATCGGTGGGCACTTGCTCTCCGGTCATATCATGCGCACGGTAAAAGTGTTGGCGGTTGAAGACAGCGAATTTAATCGAGTGGTGTGGTTTGAGCGCCCCGCAGAATCGGCGGCTTTTATTTTGGATAAAGGATTTATTGCGCTAAATGGCTGTAGCCTAACCATTGCCGAACTGCGAGAAGACCGTTTTGCGGTGTATTTAATTCCTGAAACGCGCGATGTCACCACCTTTGGCCAAGTGCAGGTCGGTGATGCCATTAATCTTGAAGTGGATGCCCAAACGCAGGCGGTGGTGGAAACAGTACGCCGCGTTTTAGCCAGCGGCGCGCTGCGCTAACGGTTTTTAACCTTGGGATTAATCCAATATTGGGAGTACCAGTAATACCAGCCAGGTTTACTTAGGCTGGGTGCGGTGCAGTTGTAACGCTCGCGCCCTGTGGTTATGGCTTTGCGCGCTTGAGTTTCCAGCACCACGTTTTCGCCCATCAATTCGGCTTTGCTGGGAATGGCATTTTCCGCGCCGCTGTAGCACTGAAGTTGCTGCACTTTAAAATCCACCACAGGAATATTTAGGGTTAAGGGCGGCGGGTTGCTTTGCCCTAGCGTTGGTTCGATTAAATTATCGGTGCTTAATGAAAACGCCAAGGTGTGCAGCTTGGCTTTGAGTGTATTGGGGTTGGCGTAAATGCCGCCTGCGGGGTAGCGTGGAATCAGTTGCATGGAAGTGGTAAAGCCCACAGCGCCCGAATGCTGCCCCAGGGCTTTATAACCCTGCGCTTTAAGCCAAGCCATAATGGGTAAATTAAATTCGCCGTACGGGTAAGCAAAGAGTTTGTGGCTTACCCCGAGCTTTTCTTTGATGCGTGCCTCGGCACCGTTAATTTCTTTGTCTAAATAAGTTTGGATATTTTCTGCGCTGACCTTTTCAATTAAATAATCGTGGTTTTGGCTGTGATTGGCGACGGTCGCGCCCTTTTTTTGCATTTCGAGAAGTTGCTCCCAGCTGATGGTGGCGCTGCCGCCTGCATCCACCGCATTGGGGTTCACAAAAATGGTAAATGGCCAACCTTTGTCTTTTAGCAGTGGCCACGCATTTTGATAAATCGAAATGTAGGCATCGTCGAAGGTGATGGCCAGGGCGTTATCGGGTACGACTTCGCCTTTTTCCAGTTTATTTAACGCTGTTTTTAAATCGACAACCTGCATCCCCTGTTGCTCGATTAAACTCAGATGCGTACGAAAATCCTCAGGGCTGGTGCTGGTGGAGGGCGGTGTGCTGGTGCTGATGTGATGGTATTGCAAAATAACCAAAGCAAAAGACGGCAAGCTCAAAGCCAATAAGCAGGCTGCACAAGCGTATTTTATGATTTTCATTATTTTCTCCGCCTAAAAAAACGAAATCTGAGTGTAGATGAAAGAGTCGAGTTTTTACCACTTGGCATAGTGATCTTCGGTGAGTCCCCACTGCCCATCCAATATAAGGGTTTCATCCGCTAGGCGAATTTCACCACGGTATTGCCCAAAATACTGGGTGAAGTTGGAAGCAATAAGAAACGCATTGGTTTTATCTTGGCGCTGGCCTTTGGGAGTAAAGTGCAAATCCAAAATGCCGTCATGGGATTTAAGCTGCCAGCCTAAGTGTTTTTGGTAGCGATCAAAACGAAAATCCACCATGTCGATTTTGATGGGGCGATCATCCAGCCACAGACAGTTTTCGCTAAAGCCCGTTTCGTTGACTCCTGCGGCCAAATTAAATCCCAGCCTGCGGCCATCCTTTAAAATGCAAGAAAGACTGCCCCAATTCCAAAAAGTTTCACGGCGCATAAACCCGCCCGTCCAATCCACCGCGGCCAGCGCGCCACTTTGTTTTAAATCGTAATTTTTAGCACCGATGTGAATGTGGCCTTCGCAGCTGCGCGCGGCGCTTTTTTGGGTGAATACCCAGCCGCTGTAGCCTGCGCGCGTGCACACCGACAAGGGCTGGTAATGGCTGTTTTCATCGATGCTGGCGCGAATTTGTAATTGATCGGCTAAGTCAACGCGAACAAGACGCACGCCAGGCGTGGTGCTGGCCTGAATTTCAATGCGGTTTTTTCCTTTTTGAAAATGGCTTGCGCCTTGATTGGGAAAAGGGGCAATGGCCGTGTGGTGGGCTAAGGGTTGTAAAAAACTGTACTCTTTAAATTGCCCGCTTTGGGTGTCGTACCAGTATAAAAAGGCATTGCTGACCAGTTTTAAATCGACAATGGCCAAGCCCACAATAAAATCGGGCGCAATAAAACTGATAAATTGAAATTGATTAAAGCGCCATTTTTTTGCCCAATCGCTGCGTTTTTTATCCATGGCGGTGCGCAGGTCGTAATCCTGGTAATTTAATTCCTGTACACCTTGAGGAAATTGGCCAAAAAGGGGTTGGCCGTTATTTTGAATTAATTTTGCAATAGGGGTCATGGCTTAGCCTCAAAAATTTGCCGCCAGTGTAGCGATAAAACTTCAGGCTGTTTAGGTGGAAATAAGGCCAGAAGCGGGGCGAGAGGCTCGCCCCAAGTTTTTTTAGAAAGCGTATTTGGCGCTGAACTGTAAGCGATTGAAGTCGCCCTTGGCGCCACCGACTTTTTCAAGCTGAGCATGGCTTAGTTCGCAGCCAGTGGTCAGCTCTTTGGTGGCGGAGTACATCAGGTTCAGGCGCACGCTTTGTGCGTTTTCGTTAAGACCCGCTGCCACCGTATCGTCGTCGTAGTCGGCCTGCTGTATGGAGTAAATCAACGAGCTGCGCCAAGCGTTATTCCAGAAATGACGGTAGGCTAGGTAGGCGGCCAAAACGTTGGTGCCTTGGATGTCGCCTTTGGCATCTTGGATGGCATCGGCGGCCATCGCCAAACCTACATAGCGTGCAACCTGGCCGTAGGTGGCGCTGAATTTTACGTCATCCGCACCAACCTTTAGCGTGCCTGCAAGGTTTAGCCCCAGCCCCAAGCCTTTTTCATCGGTTTTGGTGCTGTCGCCGTATTGCTGGGCAAAGCTGCGCAAAAGTGCCGCCGCACTTAAGTCGAGGTTGCCCGATTTGAGGTTATAGCGGGCTACTAGGTCAGGCATGTTGGCGGTGGCTGTTGCGGTGGAAACACCTGCCGCCCCTAGGCTGGTTTCGCTTTTTTCGGCGGCAAACTGCCAGCTTCCGGTGCTATAGCGCACTTGAGCTTGGCGCACGAAAACGGCGCTTTCAGATGGGCCGATAAAATCGGTGGATTCAGGCAAAGCGGCGGGGTTCATAAAGGTGGACCAAGTTTGCCCCAAGGTCAGCCCTTGGTATTCCAAGTAGGCATGGCGTAGGCCTGCGGCATCGCCGTTGGTGGTCAGAGGGCTGCCCGTGTTGTTGTTGAAGTCAAACTCCACTACGCCAGTGATTTTTTCACCGCTCTCTAGCGTGGTTAGCGCTTTGAGGTTTAAACGTGAGGTTTTGGCGGTGGCATCAAAACGCATCATGCTGTCGCTGGTGGCACCTTCTACAGGCGTTTGGCTTGGCACATAGAACACCAGATTGGGGATGTTGCCGTCGGAGTATTGCGACACCATGGCATCGACTTTAATAAAACCGCTGTAGCTAAATTCGGTATTGGCGGCTTGTACGGCCAAGGGCAGGCTGGCAAGTAACAACAGAGTGGTTTTTTTCATCGTGCAATCTCCAGGTGGATGAGATTTTGACTATAGCATGTGCTTGCGTAGCTGGGGCGTTCGGGTAATTCTCTGCCCGTTAGGTTAAATAATTGGCCTAAATGGAGGCCAGTCATTGGTTCAAGACTTTGCTTTGCTAGACCATGGTCTAATTCCGCAGCCCTACCAAGTTACTCAGTATGGAGTATTGATCACCTGAGTCTTGGGCTCTTACAACGTAAAACAACGATAAAAACAACGATAAAAACCGCGAGGACAGTGTTATGAGCGACGTTAAAGTGTTTCCTGTAAAGCCTGAGTTTGCCAAAAATGCTTGGATCAATGCTAAGCGCTACGAGCAGATGTATCAGCAGTCCATTACCGACCCCGATGGTTTTTGGCGCAAAGAAGCGCAAGAGCGCATCGACTGGATCAAGCCTTTCACTAAGGTACGCAATGCTTCGTTTAACGAACCTGTCAGCATCAAATGGTTTGAAGACGGCACACTCAACGCCAGCGTCAACTGCCTCGACCGCCATCTCGCCACGCGCGCCAAGCAAACCGCCATTATTTGGGAAGGCGATGAGCCAGGCGTGGAGCGCCACATCAGCTACCAAGAATTGCATGATGAGGTCTGTCGTTTTGCCAATGCACTCAAGGCGCAAGGCGTGCGCAAAGGCGAGATAGTGTGCATTTACATGCCGATGATTCCAGAGGCGGCGGTGGCCATGCTGGCTTGTGCGCGTATTGGTGCGGTGCATTCGGTGGTCTTTGGCGGGTTCTCGCCCGATGCCTTGGCCAGCCGCATCGAAGATTCCAACGCCAAAGTATTGATTACCGCCGATGAAGGCGTGCGCGGTGGCCGCAAAGTGCCGTTAAAAGCCAACGCCGACTTGGCCGCGCAAAAGCTCAATGTGCGTAGCCTAGAAACTGTGATCGTGGTGCAGCGCACAGGCGGAAAGGTGGCGTGGCAGGAAGGCCGCGACCTGTGGTATCACGATTTAATCCAGCAAGCCGCGCCCGTATGCCCCGCCGCAGAAATGAACGCCGAAGATCCGCTTTTTGTGCTCTACACCTCAGGCAGTACGGGCAAGCCCAAAGGCGTAGTGCATACCACGGGTGGCTATTTGGTTTATGCCGCGATGACACACCAGTATGTGTTTGATTATCACGATGGCGATGTCTACTGGTGTACCGCCGATGTCGGTTGGGTCACAGGCCACAGCTACATTATTTATGGGCCACTGGCCAACGGGGCTATTACCCTGATGTGCGAAGGTGTGCCCAATTACCCCGATATCAATCGCTTCTCGCAGATTGTCGATAAGCACAAGGTCAACATTTTATACACCGCACCCACCGCCATTCGCGCGCTGATGGCAGAAGGCCCGCGTGCGGTTGAGGGTACGCACCGCGAGTCTTTGCGTTTGTTAGGCTCGGTGGGTGAACCCATCAACCCCGAGGCTTGGCGCTGGTATTACCAAACCATTGGCGAGGAGCGTTGCCCGATTGTAGACACTTGGTGGCAGACGGAAACGGGCGGCATCATGATTACGCCTTTGCCAGGGGCTACCGCCGCCAAACCTGGCTCGGCCACGCGCCCTTTCTTTGGTGTGCAGCCCGCCTTGGTGGATAACGATGGCCAGATTTTAACGGGTGCGACCGAGGGCAATTTGGTGATTTTATCCAGCTGGCCAGGCCAAGCACGCACCTTGCACGGCGACCACGAGCGTTTTGCGCAAGCCTATTTCTCGACCTTTGCGGGCAAGTATTTCAGTGGCGATGGCGCACGCCGCGACCAAGACGGTTATTACTGGATAACAGGCCGAGTGGATGATGTGATCAACGTCTCTGGCCACCGTTTGGGTACGGCTGAAGTCGAAAGCGCGCTGGTGGCGCATCCGAAAGTGGCCGAGGCGGCGGTGGTGGGGTATCCCCATGAATTAAAAGGCCAAGGCATTTATGTTTATGTCACCTTAAAAGGCGGTGACATGGGCAACGATGCCATTAAAAAAGAGCTGCGTGATTGGGTGCGTCATGAAATCGGCCCGATTGCCGCCCCCGATTTAATTCAAATCACCGCTGATTTACCCAAAACTCGTTCAGGCAAAATTATGCGCCGCATTTTGCGCAAAATTGCCGCCAACGAACAAGACGCACTGGGCGATTTATCCACCTTGGCCGACCCTTCGGTGGTCGATGCCTTAATTGATAATCGCCAAAATCGTAAATAGCAGGAAAGGGCGGCTCGCCGCCTTTTCGCGTTTTTTGCAAATTTGGGGATGAGGAGCCATTATGGCAGGCCACACTTCGACACTCAGCTGTGACAGGCTGGCAGAGAACCTTATGCAATTTGCCAATAAAATTATTATCGCCGATGACCATCCCTTGTTTCGCACCGCCATGCAGCAAGCGGTAAAACAACTGCTGCCACAGGCCAAAATCGAACAAGCGGAATCTTTGCAAGATTTACAGAGATTGGTAGAAGAACAGCACGACGCCGATTTAATTTTATTGGATTTGCACATGCCAGGTGCGCATGGCTTTTCGGGCTTGGCTTATTTGCGCACGCATTTTCCGCACATTCCTGTGGTGGTGGTGTCGGCCTGCGAAGAAGTGGAAGTGATGCATCAAGCCGTAGACCACGAAGCCTCGGGTTACATTCCTAAATCGTCTTCGCTGGATGAAATTGCCAAAGCCATCAGCCAAGTTTTAGATGGCGATATTTATTTGCCTGCGTTGGCGCAGCGCCATCAACACCAGCCCAATCAGGCGGCACTCGATTTAGCCAAACGCATTGCCAGTTTGACGCCCCAGCAGTTTCGCGTACTTGGCATGATGAGTGAGGGCTTACTGAATAAACAAATTGCCTACGATTTGGATGTCAGTGAAGCCACCATTAAAGCCCATGTGACGGCTATTTTTCGCAAGCTGGATGTGCGCACGCGCACGCAAGCGGTGATAGCCGTGCAGAGCTTGGATTTGGATAAAACCTCAGAGCAAATCCCCTTATAAAATTCACTCTTAGCTGCGACTGATACGGCGTAGCAGCGCACGCAAGGCCGCAGGTTTTATCGGTTTTCTTAAAGAATAAAACCCCAGTTCTTTGGCTTTTTCTTCCATCTGGGCATTGGGCGTGGCGAAAATTAAAATCCCCGCCATGGTACTGCCCCATTCTTTTTGCAAAGCGATGAGCGCATCCAGGCCGTTTTCATCGTTATCGAGCTGATAATCCGCCAGCACCAGCTGCGCCTGAAAAGGTGCGTGCTGCGCTTGGGCTAAATTACGGCAAGTGTGAGTTTGGCATTGCCAGCTTTGCAGCAAAGTATTCATTTCCGCAAGTACGTTAGCGTCGTTATCCATAATCAGTGTTTTTAAGCCATTAAAACCCGCGCTGCTAGGGGTAAGCTGCGTTGGCGTGCTGGCTTGTTCTTGCGCTTGCGTTAAAGGCAAAATCAAACGGAAACGGCTGCCTTTACCCTGTATCGAACATACTTCAATACGGTAGCCCAAGCGTTTGGCCATGCGTTCAACGATAGCCAAACCCAAGCCTAAACCTTTCGTGTTTTTATTTTTATGATCCAAGCGTTTAAATTCTTGAAAAATATCTTTGAGTTTGTCTTTAGGGATGCCAACGCCGCTGTCCCATACTTCAACATAAAGGAAATCACCACGGCGGCGGCAGGCCAATAAAATATCGCCGCGCTCGCTGTAATGCACGGCATTGGCCAGAAGGTTTTGAATAATGCGCCTAAGCCAATGCGCATCTCCTAGCACCCAGTTATCGCCATAGCGCGTGCGCAGATGCAGATTTTTTTGCGCCGCCAGTGCGGTAAATTCATCTTTTAATGGCTTGAGCACACTGGGTAAAAACAGCGGTTGAATAACAGGTACAATGGCATCGGCATCCAGTTTAGAAATTTCAACCAAGGTAGAAAGCACGTCCTCGGCCGATTGCAGCGAGCCTTCTAAATAATGCAATAGTTGCTGTTGCTTTGCGGTTAAATTTTGTTGTGACAAGGTGGAAGCAAACAGCTTGGCCGCATTTATCGGTTGCATTAAATCGTGGCCAGAGGCCGCTAAAAAACGGGTTTTGCTGGCATTGGCTTCGATTAAACGCTCGGTTAAATAGGATAATTCTTGGCTACTTTCTTGCACGCGTTGTTCGAGGCTGACGTTGGCATCTTTGAGTGCTTGCTCGGCTTTTTTGTGCATGCTGATGTCGGTAAAACTGGTGATATAGCCGCCATCGGGCAAAGGATGGCCTTGCATTAAAATCACTGTGCCTGAGGGCAAGGCACGCTCGAATTGGTGAGCGTTGAGATTTTTCAAATGCAGCAGGCGTTTTGCCACCATAGCCGCTGTATCGCCTTCGCCACAAAAGCCACGCTTGACATTAAACTCAATAATTTCGGCGACACTTTGGCCTGCATAAAGAAAAGAATTCGGGTAGTTTAAAAGCTCGATATAGCGTTGATTCCAAGCGATAAGGTTTAGGTTTTTATCAATCACGCTCACACCCTGCTGCAAATTTTCGAGGGCGGCTTGCAGTTGTTCACGGTTTAAATCAAAGGCATGGCTGGCTTCGCTGGCAACGGATGCCAAGTCTTGAATATGCAGGTTTTCTCCAGCTAAAAACGTGGAGAAAATAATTTGCGCCGAGGAGCTTCCTACCACCGAAGCCAATAGTTTTTCACTGTTTTTTAGCAGATTGATATCGGCGATTTGTTTATCCGCTACCATGCCAAAGCGCTGCATAAAGTCTTGGAAAAAATGGGCTGTTTTCTCTTTTCCTAAAATGCGCTCCAACACCAAGCGCACGTCTTCGACACGACAGGTTATGATTAAAGAACGGGTGCGGGTAACGGGTGTTTTTTTATGGCGAATAAAATCGCTGGCAATCATACGTTCGCGTACGCTGCTGGTGCTACTGAGTGAGAAAAACACCAATAAAGACAGGTTTACCCAAAGGCTAGCCAACACGCCTAGGCTGAAGTCATCGACAGATAGGCCTAAAAGCTCAACACTTTGCCCCGTGCTCAATGAATTTTGTGCCGATAAAAACGGCCAAAGCAACAGTAAAAACCACACCAGAGCGCCGCCTAAAATACCTGCTATTGCGCCTTGTTTGTTGGCTTTGTGCCAAAACAAACCCAGTATGAGTGCAGGAGCGAATTGCGCCGCTAAAGCAAAAGAAAGCAAGCCTAAAATAGCCAAGGAATCGATAGTGGAAATGCTGCGATAAAAGCCATAAGCGCTCAGCATCATAAGAATAATGACCACCCGCCTAACGCCTAAAATCCAACGGCGGATGGTGTGTGTTTGTGCTCGGTCGGTAAGGTTTTTGCGAAATAATACGGGTAGCACCAGCTCATTGGACACCATGGTGCTGATGGCAATGCTGGCAACAATAATCATACTGGTGGCCGCGCCTGCCCCGCCGATAAAGGCCAAAATTGCCAAGGTGTTTTGCTCGAAATAAAGCGGCAGACTAATAACATAGGTGTCAGAAGTCAGGTTTAAATCCTGCAAAAAAAGCTGGCCGCTTAGGGCAATGGGCACGACAAAAATCACCATTAAAATTAAATAAAGCGGAAATAACCAGCGTGCTGTTTGAATGTGTTTGGTTTGATCGTTTTCAATAACGGCAACCTGAAATTGCCTTGGTAAGCACAGCAGAGAAAGCCCAGCTAAAAACGCTTGCAAAATAAAGGACAGCGAAATAATAGGGCTATGAAAGAGAGCGTGCTGCGGAAATTGCAGTTGCGCCAGCTCGAAAATATCGGCGGGCGTGCTGTACAGCGTGCTGACCACCCAAAAACCTAAAATCAGTAGCGCAGCCAGCTTAATAACGGATTCAAAAGCGATGGCCAAAATCATCCCAGGGTGCTGTTCGCTGGCGTCGATATCCCGAGTACCAAAAACAATCACAAAAATTGCCATGACCGCGCTGATGTAAAACGCCGTATCCTGCCAAAACGGTGTCGTTAAATTTTCGCCGTACGGGATTGTGCTGACCAATTCAAAGGTGGTGGCGATGGCTTTTAATTGTAAGGCCACATAAGGAATGATACTGACCAAGGCTACGAGTGTGATCA
>JAYRHO010000376.1:0-4260 GCA_041907245.1 Saccharospirillaceae bacterium | reverse complement strand
GGCCATAAACGGCGACAAATTCGGCACGCAGATTTTGCACATAATCGCGCAAGATGCGGGCGACGCGGGCGTCAAAATCGTCCGTCAAAATAATCATGGGGGCGCTGCGCAAACGAATTTGCAAACTCAAAGGCACGTTGCACGCTCCGACCAGCTTGCCTTCGTTTTCTACCACAAAATGCCCAATGCCTTGCGCGCGCTTTTTCAGCAGCGCCACCGCCAAATTATTTTCAAAATTAATTTGTGTTGGCTGCTCTGTGGCGTGTTTACCAAAGCTTGAGCCGCGATGATTGGCCAAGCCTTCTAAATCCAAGCCCTGTGGTAGGGTCGTTAATAAATCGGTTTTGCCCGTGCCTGTTAAGCCCGACAAAACCGTGAAAGAACATTCGCGCGCGGATTTTTCCAGCGTCTCCATTAAAAAATTGCGCATGGCTTTGTAGCCACCGATCACGCGCGGGTAATCCACCCCCGCCTCGTGCAGCCATTGCTGGCTGATTTTGGAGCGCAAGCCACCGCGAAAACAATAAATCATGCCCTGCGGATGCGCCTTGGCAAACGCCATCCAAGCCCCCACGCGCGCAGCCTTAATCTCACCGCTTACCAGCTTGTGCCCAAGGGCAATGGCGGCGTCTTGGCCGTGCAGCTTGTAGCAAGTGCCCACTTGCGCGCGCTCGTCGTCGCTCATTAAGGGAAGATTGTGCGCCAAGGCAAAAGCACCACGCGTAAATTCCACGGGGGCGCGGGTATCAATAAGGGGAAGGTCTTGCAAAAAAATCCGTGCGTAGTCTTGGCTGTCTTGCATCAGAACACCTCGACCGCCCAAGCAGCCGCAGCGACCATTTCGCCCACAGGCTCAAGCTCAAGCCCTAACGCGCGCGCGCAGGCCAAAAACTCGGCCTCACCTTCCGCCCCCACCGCCACCAGCAAACCGCCGCTGGTTTGAGGGTCGCAGAGCAGGTGTTTTTGCTCTGTGCTCAAAGGGGCAAGACGATGGCCGTAGCTGTCGAAATTGCGTAGCGTGCCACCTGGCAAACAGCCTTGCTCCAGGTAATAAGGCACCGAAGGCAGGCGCGGGATGCGCTCGTACTGCACCTTAGCGGTGAGCTTGGAGCCGTCGGCCATTTCCACCAAATGCCCCAAAAAGCCAAAGCCCGTGACATCGGTCATGGCGTGCACGGCGGCGACATTGGCAAAGTGTTTGCCCGCGTCGTTAAGCTTGCACATCAGGGCGCAGGCCACGCCTTGATCTTCAGGGCGTAACAAGGCTTTCTTTTCCGCCGTGGTCAAAATGCCAATGCCCAGCGGCTTGGTTAAATAGAGTTTGTCGCCCAATGCCGCGCTGTCGTTGCGCTTGAGCTGGTGCTTATACACCTCCCCCGTTACCGCAAGGCCAAAGATGGGTTCAGGGGTGTCGATGGAATGCCCGCCCGCTAAGGCAATGCCTGCGGCGTCGCATGCGGCGCGGCCACCGCGAATCACCTCTTTGGCAACCTCAGGCGGCAGTTTATTAACGGGCCAGCCCAAAATGGCAATGGCCAGCAAGGGCGTGCCACCCATGGCGTAGACATCGCTGATGGCGTTGGTGGCAGCAATGCGGCCAAAATCGTAAGGGTCGTCCACTATGGGCATAAAAAAATCGGTGGTGGACACCAGCGCACGTTCGTCGTCCAAGCCATAAACGGCGGCGTCATCGCGCGAGGCATTGCCTACCCACAAGCGCGGATCGAGGTTTTGTGCTCCCGATCCTTGCAAAATGATATCCAAGACCTTGGGGGAAATTTTGCAGCCGCAACCTGCGCCGTGGCTGTATTGAGTAAGACGAATGGGGTCGGTCATGATGCGAGTTCACGGAAAAAATAGGCGGCGATTTTAGCACCGCTGCCCGTTAATTCCGAAGCGTTCTTAGCATTTTTGGCAAAGAGCCGTGTTCGCTGTGCGTCAGTAAAAACTCCGCCAGTTTTGGGGCAGGCAGTGGACGGCTGAAAAAATAGCCCTGCATTTCATCGCACTTGTGCTGCATCAGATAGGCGCGCTGCGCTTCGGTTTCGATGCCTTCGGCAATGACTTTAAGCCCCATGCGATGCCCAAGCGCAATGATGGAGGTGGCAATGGCAGCGGCACGAATGTCGCTGGTCACTTGCTCGACAAAACTGCGGTCGATTTTCAAGTAATCCACAGGTAGGCGGCTCAGGTAAGACAGGCTGGAGTAGCCCGTACCAAAATCGTCGATGGCCAGTTTAAAGCCCATGCTTTTTAGCTCAGCCAAAATGGCCAAGGCTTGCTCGGGGTTTTCCATAAACAAGCTTTCGGTAATTTCCAGCTCCATATACTGCGCACTGATGCCGTGGCGCTTGAGGCTTTGTGCCAGTTTTTGGGCAAAATCGGGTTGTTTTAGCTGCTCGACCGAGATATTAACGGCGATGGTAATGCTCGGCAGCCCTTGTGCGGCAAAGTCTTTGGCTTGGCGGCAGGCTTCGTTGAACACCCACTCACCCAAGGCAAAAATCAGCCCGCTGTCCTCGGCCAAGGGAATAAACACATCAGGCGCAATGTACTCGCCCGTGGCGCGATTTTGCCAGCGCGCCAAGGCTTCCACTGTCACCACTTGCCCCGTGCGGGTGTCGATTTTGGGCTGGTAATACAGCTCCAGCTCATTGTTTTTAATGGCTTGGCGCAGCGCACCTTCTAAAGACAAACGCCTTTGGGCATTGGCATTCATGCTGCTGCTGTAAACAAACAGCCCTTCCAGCGCGGCTTGTTCGGCGTAATGCAAAGCAATGTTGGCGTGCTTGAGCAGCACATCAAAATCCCCTTGATCCAAACGCGTGTTGGCAATGCCCGCCTTGGGGATCAGCTGCAACTGGTGATGTCCAACAAAAACAGGCTGGCTTAGGCTATCGAGCAGTTTTTGCGTGTAAGCCTGAATATCCAGCTGAGCAGGCGGCACCAAGAGCATAAATTTACCGCCTTCTTGATGCGCTACCGTGGCCATACTTTGCGCCTCGATTTTCAGGCGTTTGGCCACCTCTTGCAGCACGCTATCGCCTACCTGCCAGCCTAAGCTGTCGTTGATGTGCTTCAAGCGCCCGATGCTTAACGAAATCAGCTGCACCAAAGCCGAAGAATCCACCGCGTCCTGGGTAAGCTTGGCAAACTCGCGCGCCAAATACTGGCGATTGGGCAAGCCTGTGGTCTGATCGTAATAGGAAATAAAATCCAGCCGCTGTGCGAGGCGTTTGTGCTCACTGATATCCAAGTGCATGTCGATAAAATGGGTGACCTCGCCCTTTTCATCCAACACGGGGCTAACCGACACCAAAGCCCAATACAGCTCGCCGTTTTTGCGCTGATTGAGTAACTCACCCAGCCATACGCGGCCTTCTTGGATGGTTTGCCACAACTCTTGGTATTTATGAGTTTGCGTGTCCTGCGAGCGCCAAAAGCCCGCTTTGCGCCCTAAAATTTCGGCTTCGCTGTAGCCCGTATTGCTGCAAAAGGTCGGATTGACGTATTCCACCGTGCCTTGCGCGTCGGTAATGAGCATGGCCGCCACCGATTGGCTCATGGCGGTGTGCAATTTTTTAAACTCTTTGGCACTGAGTTTTTGCGCTTCGATATCGGCCAAAAGTTGCAGCCGCATCTGCTCAAACGCCTGCCCCAAACGCCCGACCTCATCGTTACGCGTGCAGCGCACCGCCTGCTGCAAATTGCCCGCACCGATTTGCTGCGCACTTTGTGCCAAGCACAACAAGGGCTGCAACACCCGCGCGCGCAACAAATACACCGCCACCGCAAAGCAGCCGATAAAAACAAATAGCCCCGCCAATATCCAATAACGCGCCCGTTCAGCGTTGGTTTTGAGCGCTGCGATTTGGGCGTCAAAGCGCTTTTCCAGCTCTTGCGACAGCAAAATCACCTGATTGATGGTGCGGCTGGCGCTGTCAAACCACTGCTCACCCGTAATGGGATAGGCCTTTGTGTCTTGGCTGGCTTGAATCAGGCTTAGGCGCTGCGCCTCAAACTGTTGCACATACTGCCTTAACGCCTGACGCTCGTTTTGCAGATACAACCCCTCATCAAGCTGGCCTAAAAAACCTTCGACACGCTGCAAGGCTTGCTTGGCAACGCTGTGGTATTCCGCAAGGCGGGCAAGCTCATCGGGCGTAAGCGGCTGTTGCTTGACCAGTGCCGCAACCAGAAGCGCGCGTTCGCGCCCCAGGTATTCACTTAAGGTAAAGAGCACATCCTGCACCACCGAGC
>JAYRHO010000375.1:0-1815 GCA_041907245.1 Saccharospirillaceae bacterium | reverse complement strand
TCCAGCCCTTGAATGTAGTCGCGCGCCTTGTGCTTGGCGCCGCTGATGATCATCCAGCCAGAACGAAAACCCGCCAAACGGTAGTTTTTGGATAGGCCGTTAAAGGTGATGCACAGCAGATCTTCGGCTAAAGAAGCGGTAGAAAGATGCTCCACACCGTCGTACAGAATCTTGTCGTAAATCTCATCGGAGAAAATAATTAAATCGTTTTGGCGCGCCACTTCCAAAATGGGCAGCAGCACTTCTTTGGGGTAGACCGCGCCCGTGGGATTGTTGGGGTTAATCAAGACAATGGCTTTGGTGTTGCTGGTGATTTTGGCGCGAATGTCGTCGATATCGGGCATCCAGCCTGCGCCTTCGTCGCACATATAATGCACAGCCGTACCGCCGGAGAGGCTGACCGCGCCTGTCCACAGCGGATAGTCGGGCGTGGGCACCAACACTTCATCGCCTGTGTTTAGCAGGGCTTGCAAGCTCATTACAATCAGCTCGCTGACGCCGTTGCCTAAAATAATGTCTTCGATGCCGACGTTGGCGATTTTCTTTTGCTGGGCGTACTGCATCACGGCTTTGCGTGCAGAAAACAAGCCTTTGGAATCGCTGTAGCCTTCGGAATCGGGCAGGTTGTAGATGACGTCTTGGATGATTTCTTCAGGTGCATCTAAACCAAAGGGTTTGGGGTTGCCAATGTTCAGCTTCAGGATGCGATGGCCTTCTTCTTCCATACGCTTCGCCGCCGCCAGAACCGGTCCACGCAAATCGTAAAACACGTTATCTAATTTGTGGGATTTTCGTATCTCGCGCATGGGAAGCACTGCCTTATGGGTGGGTAATAAAAAGGAGGCTCATCATACTATTGAGTTGGCTTGGCTTAAAGAGTGTTCGACGAATGGCTAATCCGTGTCGTAGCGTTTCATTTTCCAGGAATCGTCTTCGTCTTTGAGTAGGGATGCTTCGGCTTCGAGGCGATTGCCTTCTTTGCTTTTTTCTTTCAATTCTTCAAATTTGCTAATTTGGGTGCGGATTTCTTCAAGGACGGGAATCATGTCGTTGGGCAGTTCATTTTGCTGGCCTAAAAACTCCTCGGCTTTTTTATAATAGTGCACCGCTTGAAAATAATTGTGCAGCTTCACCGCGACCTCGGCCTTGCCCTTGATGACGCCTAAAGTGATGTTGAGATGCAGCGTTTTGGCTTCGTTGAGCAGTGTTTTTGCGTCCTCGGCATTGAGTCTTTGCGCTTTATAGGCTTCGCGCAAACAGGCGAGCAAATTACGCACGCTGTCGCGGATGTTTTGTGCTTGTGCGCTGTCCGATGGCAAAGATTTTCGCGCTTGGCGAGTCAGTTGCGACCACTGCAAGGCGTTATTGACAGCCACAGTGACGCGGCGATTTTCGGGTGCGGCCAGCTCATTTAAGCGCGCATTGTGAAATTGAATAGCACTGGCAATAAAGCCGAGCATCTGCGGTGAAAGCCAAGGGGCGATGCTTTCACCTAGGCCGTCGAGTAAGGTGATGGCATCGGTATGATTGACTACTTCGCGGGCAAACTCCAAACGTTTGCGCTCACGCCAACGCACAAAAGACAGTGCGCCCACCCCTATGGCTGCGGTGGCAAGAGCAAGGACAAGCAGCAGCAAAGTGGACATGGGTGCGGGTGTTCCTTCTAAAAGTCAAAGTGTTATAACCGAATGATCTGACACCCATTTTAGTCCAGTACTGGAAAAATGAAAAAAAATATTCTAGCGCTTGACGGCCTTGGGCCTCATCAATAGAATGCGCGCTCGTTGATTGAGACGTCCCCATCGTCTAGAGGCC
>JAYRHO010000374.1:0-3993 GCA_041907245.1 Saccharospirillaceae bacterium | reverse complement strand
TGGAGCCTGAAAGGCCAAGAGGTTTAGCTGGAGGGCGGCCAGTGGCCGCCGCTATTTGACGCGTCGTGCAAAAAACAAATCCTAAGCGCCACGCGTCACATGCCTTAGCGCGGTAAATACAGCATCATGACAATGCAAAAAATTACTACACCAACAAAGTACCATTTGAAGCGGCTAATACGCGCTGCTTGACCCTGATCTGTGAGTGGGGCGCCACAGTGCAGGCAGTAATCAACGTCATCGCGGTTTTCTTTTTGACAGCTTGGGCAAAGCATTTTTATTACCTTTTTTGATTTAAAACAGTGGCGTCATTGTAGCGGATTTCCTTCTTTAGGTTTTATTGATGCAGCGCAGGATTTTATTTTTCTGGCGGGTGTAAAACATCATTAATTTACAATCGTTGGAGAAAATGATGAAGAAAAGTACCTTGGCCTTGGCCGTGGCGTTAGCGGGTGGCAGTGTTTTTTCAGTGGCTCATGCTGAAGATGTTTCTAAGGCTTTCACGGATGGCAAAGTATTGGGTGATTTTCGTCTGCGCTATGAGCAAAACGACACCGATAATAATGTTAAAACTGCGGATGCGTTAACCTTACGTTCACGCTTGGGTTTTGAAACCGCGCCCGTTGCGGGCATTAATTTCCTTATTGAAGGCACAAACACCAGTGCATTGGTTGATGATTACGCACCCGAAACCGCTGGCTATAACAAAATTGCTGACCCTACCGATACCGCGTTAAATCGTATTCAGTTGGCTTATAATCAAGATGGCATTTCGGCCATAATTGGTCGCCAACGTATTATTTTTGATAACGCGCGCATGGTGGGTAACGTCGGCTGGCGTCAACAAGAACAAACCTACGACGCGGTGAAATTAGGCTATAAAAAAGACGCTTTAAATGTTCAATATGCCTTTGCTAATCAGGTTCATAACCCTGAATTTCACAGCATTGAATCGGCCCACCATTTATTAAATGTGAATTATACGGGCTTAGGTGTTGGCGCTATTACAGGCTATGCCTACTTGCTTGACGATAAAGAAGCGACTGCCGCCGCTCAAGCTAAAAATAATACTTTCGGGGCGCGTTTGGCAGGCAAACAAACACTTGATGGCTTGGATGTGATTTACAGCGCCGAAGCGGCAACACAGAGCACGGATGATTTTTCAGCGCTGTATTTGGCTGGTGAAGGTGGCGTGGTTGTTTCTGGCGTGACCGCTGCCATTGGTATCGAAAGTCTCGGCAGTGACGACAAAAAATACGGTTTCCAAACTCCTTTAGCGACTAAGCACGCATTCAATGGTTGGGCAGATAAGTTCCTAGCTACCCCTGCTGATGGTTTGAACGATATTTATGTGAAAGTCGGCGGCAAGGTGGCGAATGTAAACTTGTTGGCGTTCTACCATGATTACAGTGCCGCTAAAGGCAGTGTGGATTACGGTAGCGAAACCAACCTGCTGGCCAGCTACGACTTTGCTAAGTACTACAGTGTTGGCGCTAAGTACGCGACCTACAACAAAGGTGATGCAGGCGCAGACACAGATAAAGTCTGGGCTTGGCTCGAAGCCAAGTTTTAATGTGGGACTGCAATAGATAACAAAAAGGGCGTTATACCTAGGGTATAATGCCTTTTTTGTTTTAAGGAGCTTATTATGAAATCCCTTCGTCTTGTTCTGTTTTTCGCCACAGCGCTGGGCAGTGCTTGGGGCTGGGCAGAAGGCCTAAGTGCCACGTTGTATAAAGATCCAAGCTGCGGTTGTTGTGGTGCTTATGCGGACTACCTTGAGCAAAACGGTTTTAAAGTGCAGCGCATCGACAGCAATCAAATGTCGGTCATTAAAGAAAAGCTCGGCACCAGCCAAGCGGCCAGCTGCCACACCGTTAAAATTGGCGATTATGTGGTGGAAGGCCATGTTCCTGTGGCGGCAATTCATAAGATGCTCACAGAAAAGCCCGCCATTCATGGCCTTGCTTTACCAGGTATGCCGATGAACTCGCCAGGCATGGGGCCCGAGAAAAAAGGCAGCTTAGAGGTGTTGAGCCTAGATAAAGACGGCAAAGTAATCGGCTTGTATCAGCGCTTATAGTGGATACAAGCCTTGGGCTTAGAAAGTAAGAAGTTGAGAGGCGATATAAAGGTAAACCATCACGCCTGTGGCATCGCAAATGGAGGTTACCAGCGGGCCGCTGGCGCCTGCTGGGTCGAAGCCAAAGCGATCGAGGACAAAGGGCAGGCTTAGGCCGACCATGCAGCCAACCAGCACGATGGAGGCCATGCTTAGCCCGACTACTAAGGCGATTTCGCCACCGCCGCGCCAATAGCCCAAACCCGCGACCGCCGCTGCCATAGTGCCACCCAGCGCCAAGGCAACCAGTACTTCGCGCCCTGTCAGCCACAGCCAATCTTTAAGTACCACATCGCCTGTGGCGATAGCGCGAATCATCAGGGTTGAGGATTGCGAGCCTGCGTTGCCGCCGCTGCCAACCAAAAGCGGCAGAAAGAACACCAGCACCAAATTGGCCTCGATGATGTTCTCAAAATGAGCAATACCTGCGCTGGAAAATAGGTTGCCAAAGACCAGCAGCACCAGCCAAAACACCCGTTTTTGATACAACACTCCAATAGTGGCGTCCTTAAAACTGCCCGTTACTGTGCCCATTGCAGCGGATTTATGGAAGTCGTCCTCGACTTCTTCGGTGACCACGTCCATGGCATCGTCGTAGGTAATGATACCCAGCAAGGTGTCGTCTTCGTCGGTAATGGGCAGGGCGAGTAAGTCGTAACGGGCAATAATACGAGCGACTTCTTCTTGATCCTCATCCACCTTGGCGCTCACCACCTCGGTCAGCATCAAATCTTTAATCAGCGCCTCAGGGTCGGCCAAGATCAGCTCACGCAGAGACACCACGCCCAAAAGTTTATGGTTAAGATCGACAACATAGGCGTGATAAATGGTTTCGGCGTCGGGGGCTTCGCGGCGAATAATGCGCATCGCCTGCTCCACCGTCATATTTTTGCGCAGCACAGCAAAATCGGTGGTCATCATCGCCCCCGCTGTGCCTTCCATATAGCCGGCCAGCGTGCGAATGTCTTCGCGCTCATCGATGGCTAAGGCCTGCAACAGGCTTTCGCGCAGGCCTTTACTGAAGCGGCGAAATAAATCGGCGCGTTCGTCGGAAGGCATTTCATTGACGAGTTTGGCCAAGCTCAGCCGTGGTAATTCAATGGCGAGGCGAATTTGTTGATCGGGTTCAAAATAAGAGAACACTTCCGCGCGATTTTCCAAACGCTCCAGCACGCGCCAAGCCTGATTGGGCTCCAGCTCCTCAAGCACGTCTGAGACGTCCATGGGGTGCATGTTTTCCAATAAATGACTGGCGGTGGTAATGCGATTGGCTTTGATGAGCTCGGTCAGTTCAGTGACGAGAGTTTCGTGCTCTTGGCTCATATAGGCTCCTAACTACGGCTACGCCCGCTAGGAGAATATAGGCAAGCTCCTAGCGAACAGTTAGCAGGTAACGATTAAAAATTTTAAATTCCCAACAGGGATAGGGCGAACTGTCCATAAATCCTAATGAATAAAAAACCGCAAATGCGGCGGGCGGCATACTAGAGTATGCCCCAGGCTTTGGCAAATAAATTGATGGGTTTGGGCGCACAAAATAAATAAAGTGCAGCCGTTTTTAAATTTGTTGGATCTGACTGGGTGTTTGCGGCTGTGGATGAAAAACGAGCCGTCGTGCAATGGCTTCAGGTATTTCATCGGCATGGTGAGTGACATAAAGCAAAGTGATGTCATGCTGGGTCGCTAAGTGTTCAATAAAACGCAAAACCAACATACGGCTGGGTGAATCTAAACCCTGGCAAGGCTCATCTAAAATTAATAAAGCAGGCTGTTTAATTAAAGCGCGCGCAATAAGCACCAGACGCTGCTCACCGTAGGACAAACGCTGCAAGCTTTGATTGGCCTTGTGACGCAAACCAATAATATCCAAC
>JAYRHO010000373.1:0-4396 GCA_041907245.1 Saccharospirillaceae bacterium | reverse complement strand
GGTGGTGCTGGACGCCGACTTGGGCCTTGCCAATATCGATATTTTGCTGGGGATCAACGCCAACAAAACCATCGAAAACGTGCTGCAAGGTGAGTGCAGTCTGCGCGAGGTGATGGTGCAAGGGCCAGGTGGTATTCGCGTGGTTCCAGCCTCCTCGGGCACGCAAAGACTCACCCAGCTTAATAGCCGCGAGCAAGCAGGTTTAATTCAAGCGTTCAGCGACATTGGCGAAGACATTGATGTATTGATTATCGACACCGCAGCGGGCATTTCAGAAAACGTGATGAGCTTTGTGCGTGCGGCTCAGGAGGTCATTATGGTGGTGACCGACGAGCCCACCTCCATCACCGATGCCTACGCACAAATCAAACTGCTCAACCGTGATTACGGCCTGTTCCGCTTTCGCATCGTGGCGAACATGGTCAAAACTCCGCAAGAGGGTTCGGCACTCTTTAATAAGCTCAGCAAGGTCACCGATCGTTTTTTAGAGGTTGCACTACAATATGTCGGAGCCATCCCGCAGGACGATGCCTTAAAGCGTGCGGTGCAACGGCAAAAACCCGTCTTAGAAGCCTATCCACGCTCAAAGGCGGCCATAGCATTTCGTGCGGTAGCAAAAAAAGTAAACAGCTGGCCTCTCCCCTCCACCCCTAGGGGGCACTTAGAGTTTTTTGTTGAAAGGCTGGTGCAAGAAACTGGGGCATAACGAGTGAATTTAGGAAGTTGTTTGGTGTATAGCGACGTAGAAAAAATCGACTATGAGCAACTGGTCCGTGAGCACGCGAGCTTAGTAAAACGCATCGCCTACCATCTGCTCAATAGATTGCCCGACAGCGTGCAGCTCGATGATTTAATTCAATCGGGCATGATTGGCCTGATCGAGGCCGCACGCAAATACGACGGTGGTAAGGGGGCGAGTTTTGAAACCTACGCAGGCATTCGCATTCGCGGTGCGATGCTCGATGAGGTGCGCAAAGGCGACTGGGCACCGCGCTCGGTTCACCGTAATTCGCGCATGATCAGCGCCGCAATTCGCCAAATAGAAGGCGAGAAAGGTCGTGATGCCGAAGACAACGAAGTGGCCAGCCTGCTTGGCATGAGCCAAGAGGAATACCACAACATTTTGCAAGACAGCGCAGGCTGTAAGCTGTTTAGCTTTGAAGAATTAGCCGAAAAGAGCGAGTCGGGCATCGAGGTGTTCGACAGCGAAAGCGAAGGCAGCACCCCGCTTGAAGGCATAGAAAGAGACGCCTTTCAAAAGCAGCTGGCTCAAGCCATTCAAACCTTACCTGAACGCGAGCAGCTGGTGCTGTCGCTTTATTACGACGAAGAGCTGAATTTAAAAGAAATAGGTGCGGTGCTCGGTGTTAGCGAGTCGCGCGTAAGCCAGCTGCACAGCCAAGCAGCGCACCGCTTGCGTGCACGATTAACGGGCTGGCTGTAAGGGTTGCAGCTTTGTGGTTACAAATATCAAACGGAAATTGAGTCGTATCTGGCTAAAGTGCGAACTCTGTCTAAACTCATTTGAAAGCGGCTTGGCGGAATCAGCCGAAAATTGGAGGTTGTTTTGAATAAAAACATGAAGATCCTCATTGTTGATGACTTTTCCACAATGAGACGCATAGTTAAAAACCTATTGCGTGACCTAGGTTTTACCAACACACAAGAAGCCGATGACGGCAATACGGCCTTGCCGATGCTGCTCAATGGCGACTTTGATTTCCTCGTCACCGACTGGAACATGCCTGGCATGTCGGGCATCGATCTGCTTAAGAAAGTTCGAGCCGATGAACGCCTAAAGAATCTACCCGTACTCATGGTGACGGCCGAGGCCAAGCGCGAGCAAATCGTGGCAGCGGCACAAGCGGGTGTGAATGGCTATGTGGTGAAGCCTTTTACTGCCGCCGTCTTGAAAGAGAAAATCGATAAAATATTTGAGCGCATCGAAGGGTAAACAAAGGCATTGTTATGGCCGAATTGAATTTTGATAGCAACATCGACGCGGTTGGGCAGGAAATTCGCTCGCTGGCTGAGAACATGCTCAAAGAGCTGGAGCACGGTGATGTTTCCCGAGCAGTGTCTTTGGTCGGTGAGCTCAATCAGATCCGTGATCGCACCCTTTATAACGAAATTGGGCGGCTAACGCGGGCATTGCATGAGGCGTTGAAAAACTTGCAGATCGATTCGGTAGGCTCTGGATCGGACATCACTCACACCACCGACAAGCTCGCGTATGTACTGGAAATGACCGACAAATCCGCCAACCGCACTATGGATTTGGTCGATGCCAGTATGCCTTTAACCGAAGACATACAGCAGCGCGCCACCCAGCTTTCGGGGCAGTGGCAGAAGTTTTTAAACAAAGAATTGCAGCCCGCCGAGTTTCGTGTGCTTAGCAAAGACATCGCCAGTTTTTTACAAGACAGTGCCAGCAATTCACGCAAGTTGCACAACCAGCTTTCAGACATAGTGCTGGCGCAGGATTTTCAAGATTTAACGGGGCAGGTCATTCACAAGGTGGCGGCACTGGCCAAAGACGTGGAAAGCCGTTTGGTGCAGTTGGTCATGATGGCGGGGCAGGTCGATAAGATCACCGGGATCTCGCACGGCGATATTGAGCTTGAACGCTCTATTAAAGCCGACGATGCCATCGTTGCCGAAGGGCCACAAATCAATAAGGCCAGTGAGAACGTCATGGCGAGCCAAGACGACGTGGATGATCTTTTATCCAGCCTCGGATTTTAAGGAGTGAGCGGATGAGTTTTGAAGCAGATGAGGAAATCCTCCAGGACTTCTTGGTAGAAGCAGGAGAAATTCTAGAACAGTTGTCTGAGCAGCTGGTCGATCTTGAGCAACGCCCTAACGACCACAATCTGCTCAATGCCATTTTTCGTGGTTTTCACACGGTCAAAGGGGGCGCAGGCTTTTTGCAGCTTAGCCCTTTAGTGGACTGCTGCCACGCTGCTGAAAACGTGTTCGACGTCTTGCGCAATGGCAAGCGCCCTGTGGACTCCGAGCTGATGGACGTGGTGCTGCAAGCCTTAGACAGCGTCAATCAAATGTTCGACCAAGTACGCTCAGGCTCCATGCCCGAACCCGCCGATGCCAGTTTAATTGAGCGCCTGCATGAGCTGGCTTTGCCTGTGGATCCGAGCGCGAAAAAGCCCGAACCCACCCCTGCGCCTAGCGCACCCGAGCTAGAGCCTGTGGTTGAACCTGAGCCTGTGGTACAAGATGCACAAGAAGACATTACGGATGCGGAGTTTGAACAGCTATTGGATGCGCTGGATGACAATGCCAGTGCGCAAGTCAGCAGTGAGATGGCAGAAGCCAGTGCACAAGAATTACCCTCAGCGGGCGGAGATGACATCACCGACGACGAGTTTGAAGCGCTGCTGGATCAGTTGCATGGCAAGGGCAAACACGGCGGTGTTATTGAAACTCCAGTGGCCAGTGCCGCACCTGAAACCATGCCCGCTGAAGAAACAAGCGGCGCAACAGGCAGCGATCTGATTACCGACTCCGAATTTGAAGAATTACTCGACCGCTTACACGGCAAGGGCAAGCACAGCAACGTCGCGGCCTCCGCCCCTGCTGCTGTTGAAAAGCCTGCGGAAAACTCCACCACAGAGCCTGAAAAACCCGCTGCCAAAAAAGCCGAAGCAGCACCTACGCCAGTGCCTGTTGCTAAAGCCGCTGAGAAAAAAGAAGAGCCCGCCAAAGCCGCGCCAGCGCCTGCCAATAACGCTGAAAAAGATTTGGCCGAAACCACGGTGCGCGTTGATACCAAACGTCTTGATGACATCATGAACATGGTGGGCGAGCTGGTCTTGGTGCGAAATCGTCTGGTGCGCTTAGGGCTAAAAAGCACCGATGAAGCCATGTCCAAAGCCGTTGCCAACCTTGATGTGGTCACAGGCGATTTACAGGCTTCGGTAATGAAAACGCGTATGCAACCCATTAAAAAGGTATTTGGGCGCTTCCCGCGCGTGGTGCGAGATCTTGCGCGCCAGCTGAAAAAAGAGATCAACCTAGAGCTGCGCGGTGAAGAAACCGACTTGGATAAAAACCTCGTCGAGGCGTTGGCTGATCCCTTAGTGCACTTGGTGCGCAACTCGGTTGATCACGGCATCGAGATGCCCGATGAGCGTGAAAAAAACAATAAAAATCGCGTGGGTACTGTGCTGCTGTCCGCCGAACAAGAAGGCGACCATATTCTATTGACCATTCAAGATGACGGTCATGGTATGGATCCCAATGTGTTGCGCCGCAAAGCGGTGGAAAAAGGCATGATGGATCAGGATGCCGCCGATCGTTTAACTGAAAACGAATGCTACAACCTGATTTTTGCGCCAGGATTTTCGACCAAAGAGCAAATCTCCGATGTGTCAGGCCG
>JAYRHO010000372.1:0-2392 GCA_041907245.1 Saccharospirillaceae bacterium | reverse complement strand
GACATGGGCTATGTGAAAAACATCACCGCTCATTATCGTAAAATTCTCGATGAAATTTTATTGGAACGCCCCGAGTTTCAGCGTGCTTCCAGTGGCCGCACCGAACACTTTTTTATTCCCGACGTTGAAAAAAACTTCAATCGTGGCAGCACCGATTATTTTGTTAATGGCCGTATGCTTGGCATCGGCGCATTCGACTCGCCCAAATTTATTGGCCTGCCCGTAGGCAGTCTTATCGCAGTAGATAAAAAAGGGCTCACCGTGCAAAGCGACTGCACTTTGCACAACGGTGATGGCCTTAATACCTTATATAAAAGAGAAGTAGTCGGCTTTCGCGCCAACACCGTCGAGCTTTTAGCCGAGTTTGAGCAAGACGAAAAGACGCAGTACCAATACCGCATTATTCCCAACGAAATGCCCGAAGAGCTGAGCAAGCTGCGCCTGCCTTATGCGTTAAATCGCAACTTGGATCACAACTGGCAACAAGCCCTAACCAAAAAATCCTCTGAACGTAAAATACCCGTACGCATCGAGCTTTTAAGCCGCAATAATCTTTTTCAGGCAACCATAATCAGCGCCGAAGGCCAACAAGTTCAGGGCGAAATTGCCGAAGATTTTAGCCTGGCCAATCAAACCGAGAAAAACAGAGAGCAAATTATCGAAGCCTTTTCCAAGCTCGGCGATACAATTTATTTTTCCCAAGAAATTCACTGCAACGACGACGCCAGCTGGTTTGTCCCTGCCTCTAAAATAAAGCAGCTGCGCCGCGATTTAATCGAACAGCTCACCGCCACGCGTTTAAAAAATTACCAACGCGGCACACGCAAAAAAGAAAGTAACCCAGCCCCAGCTTACCCAGATCAAGAACTGAGTTATTTAGCCAACGTCTACAACGAAAAAGCGCGCGAATTTTATTTTAAACACGGCGTAAAACTCATCGACGCCGCCTATGAAGCGCACCAAGAACTGGGCGAAGTGCCCGTGATGGTCACCAAACACTGCCTGCGTTTTTCATTCAACCTTTGCCCAAAACAAATCAAAGGCGAGCTGGGCTTAAAAGGCAACGCCAAACCCATGCAACTCATTCACAACGACGAAATCATCAGCCTAAAATTCGACTGCAAACCCTGCGAAATGCACGTTATGGGAAAAATAAAACCACACATATTCCAAAGCGCCCAGCCAGGCAGCAAAGAAAGCGGCATGCAGTTTTATCAAGCCAAGGATTTAATTGCCAAGGGGTAAGCTAAGAAGCATCTAAACAGTAGCGAATTAAACACCCAGCACTTTCTTTAAAGCCTGCTGGGATGATTCACGTTTAGCCTCAGGCATTTTGGCTATATTTTGGAGTTTCCAAATAACTGCTGGTAAATACTGCGCATGCTCAATCGGTGAATTTTTCCACAGTGGCTCGCTATCATAAACACTGACGATAAGATTTTTTTCTTGCTCAGTAAAATTGCTAAGCAAAATTTTAAACGCAGAAAACGCAGCCATTTTCAACTCTGACACTGTAATGCTGCGTCTTGCCATGCCAGAAAACTCACCCTGATATTGACCGTCTATATCTTTCCATCTGGGTGCAAGCAATTCTTCCGATGGTCTAGGATGACTAAACAGATAAGCGATAAAAGCCTGTCGAATCTGCTCCGTAATCCCCTCGTTTTCAAGCAACAACAGCACATCAAAAAAATCACAAGGATGCTGTCTGTCAAACGCAGCACAAAGTTTTCCTGCATATAAATCCGCTAAAGAAACAACTTGTATTTCGGCAAAACCAAATTCATTTTCAACAGACTCGCGAACACTTAACGGTTGCACAACAAACACCGTACCTCGTAAAACAGGAGACAATTCTATTTGTACAGACACGCCACTTTGCTGCACGGCCAACCTTAGCGCATCCGTTTTATCTTGATAGCTTTTAACCACTCTCGTTGCCATAAGGCTCTGTTCTGGTGGTTTCTACTTTAATGATCAGCTCGATAGCATGGTGGTTTCAAAAGCTACAGTGTTTTTTTAAAAAATAGCGGCTTCTTTTTAGCCACAGCGCATTGGCCATAAGCAGCCCAGAAATGGGTTATGGCTGGCTTTTCAGGCGATACGCCAGATAAAACTGGCCGTCGGGGTCGGTAATTTTTACACGTTCGAGCTGTTGTTTTTCCACCAGCGCACCCAGGCCAAAGCCGATGGTTTTTTTATCCAAGCCCTGTGCAAGAAGTGCCAAGCGCAGGTGATGGCCAGAGATATAGGCTTGCTCGCCCAGCGCGTTTTGCACCTTGGCTAAAAGCGCAAGCTCGCTGGGGCTTAATCCCACACTCATGCCTGGGTGTGCTCCAGTCGTGTGACTCTTGGGGGGATTTTGCACAGCAATTCATAGCTAATGGTGCGG
>JAYRHO010000371.1:0-2242 GCA_041907245.1 Saccharospirillaceae bacterium | reverse complement strand
GCAATTAATTTTGCCAAGCGGTTGACACCATCAAAAAAACCCGTAAAATGCGCGGCTCTCGTGTGGCGAATTAGCTCAGCCGGTTAGAGCGACGGAATCATAATCCGCAGGTCCCCCGTTCGAATCGGGGATTCGCCACCAGTTATTCAAGGGGTTAGCCTAGGCTAACCCTTTACTCTTTGTTTAACTGTGACAAAATTGTGCCATGCTCCATAACACGATCAATTGTTTGAGCATGATGCGCCAAATTGGCGGGGCTCAAATGAGCATACCGCTGCACCATCTGAACGGATTTCCACCCACCCATTTCTTGCACAACGTACAAAGGTGTGCCGTTCTGGACTAGCCACGACGCCCAGCAATGGCGCAAATCGTGCCAACGAAAATTGTCGATGCCAGCAGCCGACAGAGCTTTACGCCATGCACGGGTATTTGCATTCGCAATTGGCTTTCCTTTGTAGGTAAACACGCGCGAAACGTGTTTATCGACCTGTCGATACAAGACCTCCATTGCAGTGTCGTTCAGGCTAACGTGGTGATCCAGCTGATTTTTCATTTGGTCACCGTAGAACCACACGACCCGCCTTTCCAAATCTACCTGCGACCACTCCAGGGTAAGCACATTGGATTGCCTCAAACCAGTAGATAACGCAAAAAGAACCAGATCACGGCTATGTGGTTGCAACAGTTCAAGCAACGTCCTGGCTTGCTCTGGCTGCAACCATCGAATCCTGCGCTGTGGCTCTCTAAACAGAGTAATTTTTGGGACCTTATCAGCCCACTCCCACTCACGAACCGCCTTTCGGAGTATTGCGCTAATAAGCGCAAGATAACGATTGGCGGTTGCTGGACTAGTTTGCTTTGCCTTGGTATCTGCAATTTGCCAAATTAACTCCCTAGTAACATTGTTCAGGGGTTTACCTGACAAGAATTGCTGAAGCCAACGCAGCTTAACCTTATCCTCTTCATGAGTTCGTTTGTGCTGTGTTTCGGTCAACCATTGAAGAGCAGCTTGATCCCAGGTATATACAGGCCTTTCACCAAGCCGTTCTACTCGCCAAGATTCTGCTTTCAAATTGTCATGCAGTTTTTGCGCTTCTTGCTTGCTTTCGGTTTGAGCAGATTTTCTAATTCGCTCACCGCTTGGCATGGTGAAGTCAATCCACCAGATTTTACCGCGTCGACGAAGTGCCATGATGTTGCATTCCTTTCACGATCACTTTGCGGCGCTTGCCATTGAGTAGAATAATTGGATCGAAGGTAATCGGCCAGATCTTCTTGAATAAACACCCACTTTTTCCCCGGTTTCGCAGCAGGAATTAGACCAAGCTTGGCTCGCCGCCTCAGCTCTTCTGGGTGCATTTTTAAGAATGCGGCTGCGTCCTCCAATACAAGTGTTTCCAATTTCATTATTCCTGTTCATGATTTTATGTAGGCGTCGCAAGCGCACTAGCGGGTACGCTTTGAGCATAAGAGCATCTAAAATATTTGCCATTGAAATATGAGCTGCTGTTTTAAATAGATTTTCACCTGAAAAATTCAATAGAATTTATTTTCCCCGAGAGGAAAAATCAGGCTTGATGCAGAACATGACATCAGCAGTGAAACATTGCTGCGTTAAGCCATCGTAACTCCACTTCACCTACATAAAAGCATTAAAAGGCTTGCGATTTTCGATATATATCTGATCAATTTTGCAGCACAGCGGACAAGCACCTTAAAGGCTGCATTTCTGGTGACTCTATTTCTTTCGCAAAAAACTCAATAGAAATGCCAGCAATGAAAAAACTTGGGGGCGTATAGGGACCGCTTCGCATTGGATATGACAAAGGAACGTGCGGGCATTTGGAACCACGCAAAAAAGCTGGCACGTGCGTTTAGCAGGCTGGTGAGAAACTCCTCGCCCCACGCAGGACGCCGGTTTTGAGGCAAAATAGGGCTTGAAACCAGTCCCTATTTTTCCCGAGTTTCCATGCGCGGCCAAGAGAATCCCCAACTGTCGATGTTCAGCTATCTCAGCCTGGAACATCGTATTCCCACCGATCACCCGCTGCGCCGTCTGCGCCTGCTGGTTGATGGCATCCTCACCCACATGAGCCCCCTGTTCGATGAGCGCTATTCGCATACCGGTCGCCCATCGATTCCGCCAGAGCGCCTGCTGCGGGCGCTGTTGCTGCAAATCCTGGTCACGGTGCGCAGTGAGCGTCTGTTGATGGAGCAGTTGGACTACAGCCTGCTGTTC
>JAYRHO010000370.1:0-1802 GCA_041907245.1 Saccharospirillaceae bacterium | reverse complement strand
ATACGCCAATGACAGATCACGGGATGTCTGCGCAGGCTTGCTCAGCTCGATGCTGATCTTGCCAGGCTTAGGGAACTGATGGTAATCCAGAGCAGCTTGTTTTAAATCTTGAGACATAGTGTGTTCGTCCAGTGTCAACTCGTTAGAAAAGCCCTAATGTGTCATTTGAGGACAAATGCGCAAAAGGGTCGTCCTTTCTATCAAAAAACTGGGGATTTTTCCAGTGCTGAGCGCGAAAGCGAGGCTTTTCTTGATTTGGCTACAGCTTACTGGGTAAAGACAGTTCAATGCGCAGCCCAGGGTGCTGGTTTTGTGCGCTGATTTTGCCTTGGTGCAAAGCAACAATGCGCTGCGTTAAGGCCAGACCTAAACCATAGCCGCCTGCGGCGTGGTCGCGGGCGTGATCCACTTGGGTGAAAGGATTGAAAATGTTGCCTAGGGCGTCCTCGGGCACGCCTGAGCCTTGGTCGATCAGCCACAGCTGAATATGGCTGCCCTCACGCTTAGCGCCGAGAGTTAAGGTGGAGCCGATGGGGCTGTGGCGAATGGCGTTGCGCAAGATGTTATCAAAAGCGCGCTCCATTAAGAGCCAATCCCAGTGGGCGTGAATTTTGTCTTGAGGCAGTTGCAACTGCACTTGCAGGTGTTTTTGGTCGAGCTCGACAGCGGCTTCCTCTAGCCAGGCTTGCAGTTTTGCTTGCAACACCAAGCGTTCGGTTTGCAACAGACTGTGGTTGCCTTGCTTTAAGCGAGCCAGATCAAGAATCTGGCTGATGAGTAGGTTCACCTGATTGACAGCGCGTTCGATGCGATTGTGCTCGCTGTTTAGCAGTTGGGCTTGGTCTTTTTTGCGCGCTATGCCTAGGGCGATTTGTAAACGGGTGAGAGGGGAGCGCAGCTCGTGAGAGACGTCGTGCAGCAGTTGCTCTTGGCTGTTTAGAAGGGTTTGCATGGCCTCAGCCATTTGGACAATCTCATGGGCGAGCACGCCTGATTCATCCTTGCGCAGCGCGATTTGCCGTATTTCGTCGAGGTTAAAGTCGCCTGAGGCCAAGCGTCGCACGTTGCGTTGCAGTTGACGAATGGGGCGAATTAGGCTCCACACCAATAAGGCGCAGAGCAGGGTTACGATGATGAGGGTGGCCGCCAGAATCAGCAGGCGATCTTGCACTTCAAAGACGTTAAACCAAGAGTCGTGGGCAACAGCTATGTACAAATAGCCTTGCTGCTCGAGAGGACCAATGGTGAGCCAGCCGTTTTCTTGCCCAAATAAAACCTGGCCTTGGTTGCCCGCGACATCAACAAAGTCTTCTAGGTTATGGGGTAGATGGCTGGTGAGGTCGGCGGGAACCGAAACCAAATTCCAGCCTGAGTTCATTTTGCGCCACAGTTTGCGCCCTTCGGCGACAATAGGGCGCTCTTGTTCAATAAGCTGCACTAAAAGCTGAATTTCATGCTCGTTGGCAGGGCGAGAAAAGTTGTGTTCGAGCCAATTACTGAGGCTAAAGGCGGCTCCCATGGCTAAAAATAGCGCAAACCAAAACCACAAAAAAATGCGCCAAAACAGCGACATGAGCTTGCCTTAATGTGCCAGCATGTAGCCGCGAGAGCGCACAGTTTTGATCCATTCGCTGCCGTCTTTGCGCGTGCCCAGCTTTTTACGCAGATTGCTGACGTGCATATCAATGGAACGATCGTAGGCCATCAGTTTGCGCCCCAGTGCGGCATTGGAAAGGCTGTCTTTATCGACCAAAGTGCCGATGTTTTCCAGCAGCGTTTGCAGCACGCTGAACTCCGCCCCT
>JAYRHO010000369.1:0-1935 GCA_041907245.1 Saccharospirillaceae bacterium | reverse complement strand
GGGCACTGGCATCAAGCAACGGGGGTTGGCCAAGTATCGGTCGAAGAAAAACTGGCCAAACGCATGAATGTGAAGCTTGGTGATACCCTAACTTTTCGTATTGCAGGTCAAGATGTTTCCGCCAAAGTTTCCAGTGTGCGTACGGTGGATTGGGGCAGTTTAACGCCCAATTTTTTTATGATTTTTTCGCCTGATGTATTGGTGGAAGTGCCTACTACTTACCTGACCAGCTTTCATTATCAAAATCATGCTCAGCTGGCTGAGCTGATTAAAACTTTTCCAACAGTGACCTTTATCGATATTCAGGCGCTGTTGGTGCAAATACAATCTCTGTTGGCGCAGGTGACTTTGGCCATCGAATTGATTTTGGTGTTCGTGTTGATTTCTGCTTTGTTGGTGATGCTGGCGTCTTTAATTGCGGGTGTGAATGAGCGTTTAAAAGAGGGGGCGATATTACGTACCTTAGGTGCAAGCCGTGCGCTATTGCAAAAATCGCAGCGTCAGGAGTTTGTAATTTTGGCAGTGGTGTCGGCGGTATTAGCGCTTCTGGGTGCGGAAGTGATTCGCTATTTTCTTTATACGCAAGTGCTGGCTATTGCTTGGCAGTCTTTAGGTTGGTTGTGGCTTATTGTTCCTGCTGCTTCTGTGCTGCTGCTTATGCTGTCTGGATGCTGGTTGTTGCGCGCCAGCACCAACGCTAGCCCTATTTCTGTGCTGCGTGATTTATAAAAGGAAATCGTTATGACACGAGTGCATATTATTACTGGATTTTTAGGTACAGGAAAAACCACTGCCATTTTGCATTTATTAAAAAATAAAAACCCGAATGAAAAATGGGCGGTTCTGGTAAATGAATTTGGTGAAATCGGCATAGACGGCACGATTTTAAAACAAGCAGGCGTGGCGGTGCGTGAAGTGCCAGGTGGTTGTTTGTGCTGTGTATCGGGTTTGCCTTTTCAGATTGGATTAAATTTTTTACTTGCGCGTGAAAAGCCCGATGTCTTGATTATTGAACCCACTGGCCTTGGCCACCCTAAAAATATTTTAAAAACTTTATTGGATGAAAATTACCGCGAGGTTTTAAACTTGGGCGCGACTCTGTGCTTGGTTGACCCAAGGTATTTATCCAACTCACGTTACTTAGAAAATGAAGTTTTTATTGACCAAATTCAGCTGGCCGATGTGCTTATCGCCAATAAAACGGATTTGTGTTCAAAGGCCGATAAACAAGCCTTTATGCAGCTTTTGCAGCAAGCCAAGCCCGCTAAAGCCCATTTTCAATGGGTGGAGCAGGGGCAAATTGCCGTGGAATTATTAAATGCGCCTTTTTCGCCAGAACGTATGGCGATTTACCCTCAAGCACACAGCCAGCCTGCCGAGCCTTTGCGTATTACATTGCCTTTGGCAGCACATGAAAATTTTCGACGTATGGAAAATAAAGGCCAGGGTTATTTTTCGCTGGGCTGGTTGCTTAAACCCGAACTGATTTTTTCTGCGGCAAAAGTGCGCGATTGGTTTTCAAGCTTGGATATCGAGCGTGCTAAAGCGGTGCTTCATACCGATGAAGGCGTGCGCCTGTTTAATTTGCGCGAAGGTGTGCTCAGTGAAAGCGTGCTGGAGGAATTAAGCGAAAGCCGTTTGGAGCTGATCGATAGCAAGCCATTTTTGGCGCAAGAGCTGGAGAATTTTATGCTGGGGCTGTTGGAGCCGAAAGCCTAGGCTCTCGGACTCCACATGGCGGCCAGTGGCCGCCGCTACGGCTTAGGCTTTTGGCATAGGAATAATAATCGGCAGGGTATCGCAACCACTTCCTGTAATTTTCACTAAGTTACCCAAGCTGTCGCTGAGTGTGAGGTTGCCTTTTTTCAGCAAAGCGGCATCGGGGCAGAACTCCAGCTTGTCGGTATTGATCGCCAGCGAGCCGTATTGTGGCAG
>JAYRHO010000368.1:0-2868 GCA_041907245.1 Saccharospirillaceae bacterium | reverse complement strand
TCGACCACGTCTTGGGCGGCGCGCTGCACTTGGCTGTTGCCTTGGCTTATGGCGTAGCTACCCGAGGTGAAAGCCGAACCCATGGTAGAACCGATATTCATGGACATGATGTTGCCTCCGTAAAAGGGCTTAGATTGGTTATATATTAACCAAACAAGGGGCTAAGTTCCAGTCTTTTGGCCTATTGGCAGGGTAAAGGCGGGCAAGGACGATAGCCGTTTTGAGCAAGGGACTAGGCCTAAGATGTGTGAAATTCTTACCAAGCTTAAACAGCAAATTTGGTCTTTGGGTGAGTGTGAGCTGTGTTTTTCGCCTTGTGGCGCAGCGGGCTTTTTGTGTAAGCCTTGCTATGAGGCTCTGGCCGTAGCGCAGCCCTGCTGCGAACGTTGTGCTATGCCCTTGGCGGTCTGGGGTTTGTGTCAAAATTGCTTGCTGCAACCCCCTGCTTTTGAGGGTGTTTTTTGCTCGTTCTTGTATCGCCCGCCTGTGAGCTTTTGGCTGTTGGCTTTAAAAGATCGTCATGCTTTAAACCTGTGGCCACGGCTTTTGTGGCTGATGAAATCGCGTCCCGCGCCTTTTGTTCAGGATGTGGATGCGGTGGTTTATGTGCCCAGCGCGACCAAGCATTGGCTTAAACGCGGGTTTAATCCTGCCGAGCTTTTTGCCCGCGCTCTGGCCAAAGACTATGGCTTGCCTGTATATGCTCAGGCGCTACATCGAGTCGGGGGCAAGGATCAGCGCCAGCTTGGGCGTAAGCAGCGTTTGGCGAACAGCCAGCAGAGCTTAAAAGCGGGGCGGGAGAGTCTTACGGGCTTGCGCTTGCTCTTGGTGGAGGATGTCGTGACAACAGGAGCGACAGCGGCCGCCGCCGCTGTGGCGCTTAAAGCTCAGGGCGCGGCACAGGTTTGGGTGTGGGCTTTGGCGCGCGCGGCGTAAATGGGCATAATGCGCGCAAGGAGGCCTTATGCCACAACTTTCTGCTCATCCCTACGATTCGCTTAGCCAAGATTGCGTGCTCGATGCAGTCGAAAAACAGGGCTTTTACAGCGATGGTCGCGTTTTTCCCTTAAACAGCTACGAAAACCGCGTTTACCAGGTGGGTATCGAAGGCGCTGAGCCTGTGATTGCCAAGTTTTATCGCCCAAAGCGCTGGAGTGCGCCCTGTATTCAGGAGGAGCTGAATTTCTTGCTGGAATTGCAGGAGGAAGATGTGCCTGTGGTCGCGCCGCTTGAGCGTCAGGGGCGCACCCTGCATGAGCATCAGGGCTTTTATTTTGCACTCTTTCCTCGTCGTGGCGGCCACGCTCCTGAGCTTGGCAGCCAGCATCATTTGGAGCTGCTTGGGCGCATGTTGGCGCGTTTGCATCAGTGTGGCGTGCAGCAAAGTTTCAAGCGCCGTCCCAAGATGCAAGGCGCGGACGACTTTTTACAAGCACAAGAGCAGCTTTTAGTTTCGGGTTTGTTGCCGCCTGAATATCGCGCGAGCTATCAAAACCTGATTAAAGAGCTTGCTCGCTTGGCGCTTGCGCGTTGGGGTAGCCCCAAAACTCTGCGCTTACACGGTGATTTGCACTTGGGCAATTTACTGCTGCGCGATGACAGCCTTTATGTGGTGGATTTTGATGATTGCCTGCAAGGCCCTGCGATGCAGGATATTTGGATGCTGCTCAGTGGTCAGGTGCAAGAGCAGCGGCACGAATTGGAAATCATTGCGCAAGGGTACGAATTGTTTCGGCCCTTTCCTTGGCATGAGACGCCATTGATTGAGCTGCTGCGCACTTTGCGCGTGGTGAAATATGCGGCTTGGCTGGCGCTGCGCTGGCAAGATCCTGCTTTTCCAGAGGCTTTTCCGTGGTTTGCCAGTGCGCGTTTTTGGTCGGAGCACTTGCAGACTTTAAGAGAGCAAGTCGCAGCGCTCCAAGAGCAGGACTATTAATAGTCCAAATTGAAGGTGGCGGATTCTTGATAAAGCTTCATCAGTTTGTCGGTAATGATGGAGCGAATGCCATCGCGCTCTAAGCTGGATAAGGATGTCAGAGCACTTAAGCGCAGGCGGTTTAAATGCAAGCAGGGCATTTGGTTATTAAATTCGCGCAAGTCGCCTTTCATAAGCACAGGTAGGAAAGGGTCATCGTTGTTGGAGCGACGCAGGATCTGGCGAATGCCTTCTTGGAAGGGAATGGGCACAGAACGCACGTTTTTGTCTTTGTGCGAAATCACCAAATACAGGCCTTTTTTGTTGATCAGGTTGCCAGGAATAACGTGCAAGCCTGTGGATTGCACGGCTTCAGGGTTTAAATGGCTGAAGGTGTCATGGAAGGCATAAGGATCGGGCAGAATCACCATCTGACGGTTGGCTTCTTCGGGAAAGAAAATGCTGTAGTTGGTGTAAAGCTGGCGCACGGTGGCGGAAAAAATGCAAAAACGGTTTTCAAATAAACGGATAAAGGCCGCAGCGCGTTGCTGCTGACTGATTTTTTGTAAGTCCCATACTAAGTCCGAATTTTGATCTTTATTCACAGCACCCATGACCGTCCCTATAGATGTATCAGTTGTAAATTATGGTTTGATATTATGGCATTTCCTGAAAAATATCAGAATATTGGCCTTTTTAAATGAAAAGTGACAAATATTGTCATGTTTTTCATGCACAAGCTAGGCCAGTTTGGTAAAAATGGCGCAATTTGCAGGTTTGAATTTGGCTAAAGAACCAACAATTCAGTCTTTTTCCTTAGGTGATAAGTTTTCCTGTCATCATGGCCAGCAATTCACTGATAAGTCGCCACGCATCCTCGCCATTTCCTTTTGCGGCATTGTCCACTTCCTCGGCCTTGCGCAAACAAGCATGAAGCTGCGCTAGGCTTAAAT
>JAYRHO010000367.1:0-2217 GCA_041907245.1 Saccharospirillaceae bacterium | reverse complement strand
TTTGCTGTGCGGCCTCGGCGCCAAGATTTTTAAACGTCAGCGTTTGGTTCAAGGTGCGCTCGCTCAGCACCTGCGGAGCGGAGACCAAGCCCAGCACCGCACGCGATTGCTCATTAAAAGCCTGTTGCACCGCTAACAGCGCGTTGATTTGGCCGTAGCCTACTTGATCGTTGCGCAGGCAGGATGCGTCACCCGTGGTTAAGGCGCAGCTTTGAATCAAGCTTTTCACCATCGTGGCATCGAGGCTGGGGTTTAGGGCTTTCATCAGTGCCAAGATACCCGCCACATGCGGCACAGCCATGGACGTGCCCTGCATATAGCCATAGCTGCTGCGTCTTTGCCCAGAGCTGTCATCAACATAAGTGCTTAAAATGCCATCGGGGTTGCCATCGGCGGTGAGGTCTTGGCTCATGTCTCCACCTGGGGCGGCCAGATCCAGATAGCTGCCGTAGTTGGAATAACTGGCGCGACTGCCCGAGGCGTTGGTCGCCGCGACACTGATGACCTCCGCATAAGCCGCAGGGTAAAAAGGCACGCTGGTGTTGCTGTTGCCTGCGGCGGCCACCAGGATGCAGCCCTGATTCAAGGCCGCCTGTATGGCTTCTTGCTCGGCTTGACTGGCGCTGCTGGAGCCAAAGCTGATGTTGATGATGTCGGCTTTTTTGCTTGGCACAGTGCCGCTGGCGTTGCTTAAACCTGCGGCATAGCGGATGGCCTGTACTATGTCGTTGACCGTACCGCCGCCTTTACCCAGCACCCGCAGCGGCATAATTTTCGCCTGCCAAGCCACTCCAGCAATGCCTGTTTGGTTATTGCTTTGAGCGGCAACAATCCCTGCGACATGAGTGCCATGCCAAGAGCTGGCTCCTAGGATGCTGCTGTCGCCTGGGTCGTCGGGGTTGTTATCACGACCATCGCCATCGCGAGCTAGGCTGGCATCGCTGATAAAGTCATAGCCTGGCACTAGCTGATTTTTAAGGTCAGGGTGGGCTAGCATCACCCCTGTGTCGATAACGGCCACCACCACATCGCGGCCAAGGCTGAAGTCCCATGCCTGTGGCAGTTGCACCGCAGGGTAATGCCATTGCTTGGCATAATGTGCGTCGTTGGGCTCAAGCGTAATTTGGCGTAAATAGTTGGGTTCGGCGTAGCGTACGTTGAGGTCTTGTTGTAACTCTTTGATGGCTTGCAAGGTTTGCAATTTGGCCTGTAGTTTTGCGGGCAGAACGGAGGCTGTAGCTGTAGCTGTAGCGAGCGGCTGCTTGGGCATGGGCAGTTTAACCAAAGTGGGCAAGTCATCGGCCTCGGTGGTGGACAGTGTTTGGCGCGGCCTGTGATAGCTCACCAGCGCTTCGCCAGGGATAAAATCAGGCTCAGACAGCGCAGCGGACGCAGGCGTGGGGGCGGCTTCAACCTGTAGCAGATATTTGCTGTAGCCTTTGCTGGCCGTAACTAGTAGCCAATACTCACCGTCTTGCGCAACCACTAGGCTTTCTTGCTGGCCTGCCACGCCGCGATTTTGCGAAGCCTGCACTTGCTCTTGGGTCATGTTTAGCAAATACAGATCCAGATCGTTTTGCTCTAGCTGCGTGGCCTCGTCCGCCCCAGCTGGGCTATTGGGCGCGAGCGTGAGGGTGATTTTTTGCCCTGCTTGAAGCTTGATGTGGAAATAGTCCTCGGGGTCGGCTTGATTGGCAAAACGCTGATATTGGCTTGAACCGCCTGTACCGATACGGCTGGCAAAGCCTTGTAGCAATACGGGATTGGATAGCTCTTGCGCTTGTTCTGGGCTGTTATTGCTTTGGTATTGGGCGTCGATGTCGTTGATATCGCTGTCTTGGCTGATACCTATGGCCGCAGACACTTGCCCTTGCAGGCGAAAAAGCGACTCAGCAGGTTGCGCGGGCGTGGCCGCCTTAAAGCCGCGCGCATCGGTGCAGGCGCACAGGCTGATGAAACCAAGAGCAAGAAGAATCCAGCGCATTCAATCCCCCTCTTACCTACTAGCGGAATCAGAAAAAAGCACGCACAAAGCTCAGACTGGAGTATGGTTTTGGGCGTTCAAGTCTTGTACGACTAAGCAGCGTTCTTCTTCTTGTTTTAGGCTAGCTAGCACCTAGCTTAGTCGAGAAATTCAACATGTCTCTTGCCCGTATTTATGCGCGTGCGCTCTCTGGTATCGAAGCTCCTGAAGTCGTGGTAGAGGTGCATTTGTCC
>JAYRHO010000366.1:0-9753 GCA_041907245.1 Saccharospirillaceae bacterium | reverse complement strand
CTTTTTTGAGCTGCCGATATCGTCGCATTACAGTGAGGATCAGTTAGATGAAATGCGTGCGTTATTATGGCGTTTTCCACGATCTTTTTTCTTACATAAATCCGCAGTGGTTTTAACACTGAATGGCCATGTTGATGAGGCGTTTCACAATATGATGCTTATAGCCAAGCTATTTGGTGTTAGCCGTTTAGAGAATAGCCTTGGCGATCTTTATGAAGCCTCCGCTCAAGAACCTCGCCTCGCCCCCTTGCTGGAGCGTTTTGGCCTTACGGTCAAAGCCGCACCCAGCGCACCCGCAGGCGCTCCTACAGAAAACACCCCCAACCATTAGTGGTTCTATGAGTGCGTGCCTGTAGGCGAGGGCGCGCATTTTTTACACTCCGCGTATGACAAGCCGCCTTGAAGGGGCAGATTAAAAAATCGGGAAATATTCGTTAACTTTCGTTGGCTTGGGTTAGGCATGTTAACTTTTTGAGTTTTTGCCAGACTATTGCCTGTGGCATGGTCATCGCCATTTTTGCCATATTTTCTTCTAATAGATTTGGTTTGCTTTCTAATTTTGAAAGCACTTTTTTAAGATCATTGAGCACGCTTTCGCCATAAGCTTCGGTGGCTTTTTTTAGTGCTTTTTTTAACATAGAAGGTGGCAGATCCATCATGGCTAGATCAATAATATCTCTGCTGTGAGTGGCCGCATCTAGCCCTCGGTCTGAGTTTGCGAGTAGTTTTGAGGTGGCAAGGTCAATCAAGGTTAAACAGCTGATCCCTGCAATTTTATCGTTTGCTGTAGGGTGGGCAAAATCAATGCGCCCTTCTAGTACAATTTCAAATTTAATAATGCTGCCTTCGATTAGAATTTTTGTACGAATACCGTACTGATCGGTGCGGATGTCGGCAGCAAGTTCAAGAGATTCACCTTCGTTTACAAGCGGAGCAAGTGAGTCGGCCTCGCGGATTTTATTGCGTAAATTGCGGTAGCTCGCCATGTCAGAGGTCATAAAATCAATATCAACAGACTCTCGAAACTCGCCAAAACGTAGGGCAATGGCCGTACCGCCAGCAAAATAACAGTGTTCATTTTGTAATAACTCAGCATTCAATTTGCCAAGCACGGTTGCTATTTTTTGATGATGAGGGCGATTAAACAAGGTCTATTCCTCGTACAGGCTTTGTAATTGTTGAATAAGCTGATTTTCTTGGTCGCTCAGTTTTTCTTCTTCGAGATGCCGCCAGTTGCGTTGATAAATGCCCCAAGCTTCTTTGGGCGTTAAATAGTCTGTGCCGTGGATTTGCCAGGCGAGGAATTTAAGCTGTGGGTATTCTTTAAAGGGAATTTTTAGGGGGATACGTTCTTCGTCGTGATCAATGGCGAGAGTAGTATTTGTTTGCGTGGTGGCGTGCAGCCCTAGCACCGCCAGAGCAGAAAAATAGGATCCTGCCGACACCGATGGCTCACCTTTTTCAATACGATGCCAAGTAACCCTAGACAGCCCAGCCGACTGCGCCGCTGTGACTGCGTTTATCTTTAGCTTTTTGCGTTGTGTGCGAATGGCGCTGCCCAATGCAGCCAGTTGCTCGCTGGCGGTTTTTAGCATGTTGCATCCAAAGTGTTTCTAATTGTTATCAATTTACACTGTTTGTATATTATTGGAAACGCTTTTTTGAAAGAGGGAGCAAGGCTGCGGTGCTGGGGGATAGTGGGAGTGCTTGGCGATATTGGCTCTTTGGCTTCAAATAAGATTTTTATTAGGCTAAGAACAGAATCATTGCCACGCTCATGGTTTTCAAACTGAATATACGGCCAAACTTCCAGCGCTCGGTGAGCGGGTAAGAGCCGCAAGAAAGAGGTCGTATAAATTGCCCTGCGCATGACAAGCCGCTTTGCCTCTGGTATGTTTTGCCCCTGCTAAAACCGTCTGGGATATTGAATTATGGCTGTACTGACTGGCTTGCCACGTCGTCTCGTTGAGCAAAACCTATTAGAAGAAAAAATAGCTCATGACCTGATCGCTAAGGCGAAACAGGACAAGATCAGCTTTGTGGCGGCTGCGGTTCAGTCTGGCAAGGTGAAGTCGCGTGCGGTGGCGATGCTGGCCGCCGAGGAATTTGGCTTGCCCGTTCTGGATTTGAGCGCCTTTGATGCCGAGCTAATCCCGCAGGATGCCATCAGCCGTGAGCTTATTGAAAAGCATCGTATTATGCCGCTGTTTTTGCGTGGCAATCGTTTGTTTATTGCGCAGAGTGACCCTTCGGCCATTTGGGCAGTGGATGAGGTGAAATTCGCCACGGGTATGTCGGTGGAAGCGGTACTGGTGGAAGAAGATCGCCTTACGGCTTTGATTGAAAAGTTTTTGTCCGCCAGCGACAGCAGTGCCTTTTCCAATCTCGATGGTGATTTGGGTGATGTCAAGCTGGCCGAAGAAGGCAAAAGCGATAAAGGCGAAGACCGCGATGGCGCGGACGAAGCGCCCATTGTGAAGTTTGTGAATAAGATGCTGCTCGATGCCATCAAGATGGGTTCGTCCGATATTCACTTTGAGCCTTATGAAAAGCGTTACCGCGTGCGCTACCGCACCGACGGTGTGCTGCATGAGGTGGCCAGCCCGCCCATTGGCGCTTCAGGCAAAATTGCGGCGCGTTTAAAGGTGATGTCGCAGATGGATATTTCCGAGCGCCGTTTGCCGCAGGACGGGCGTATCAAGCTGAAAATCTCCAAAAACAAAGCCATCGACTTTCGCGTGAATACCTTGCCTACGCTGTGGGGCGAGAAAATCGTGTTGCGTATTTTGGATCCGTCTTCGGCCAAGCTGGGTATTGATATGCTGGGCTATGAGCCTGCGCAAAAAGCCCTGTATTTGGAGGCGCTGGATAGGCCGCAGGGCATGATTTTGGTAACAGGCCCGACAGGCTCAGGCAAAACCGTATCGCTTTATACGGGTTTGAATATTTTGAACGTGGAAGGCACCAATATTTCCACCGCCGAAGACCCTGTTGAGATTAACTTGGAAGGTATCAACCAAGTGAACGTCAACGCCAAGGTGGGGTTGGACTTTGCCGCCGCCTTGCGTTCGTTTTTGCGCCAAGACCCCGATGTGGTGATGGTGGGGGAAATTCGCGATTTGGATACCGCCTCTATTGCCATCAAGGCCGCGCAAACAGGCCATATGGTGATGAGTACGCTGCACACCAACAGCGCGCCTGAAACGCTGACGCGTTTGGCGAATATGGGTGTGCCAGCCTTTAACATTGCCACTTCGGTGAGCCTGATCATTGCACAGCGTTTGGCGCGGCGTTTATGTTCGGCGTGCAAAGCCCCAGCGGATTTGCCCAAGGAAGTGCTGCAAAAAGCGGGCTTTACCGATGATCAAATAAAAAATGGCCAGTTCTTTAAGCCTGTGGGCTGTGAGAACTGCAAGGGTGGCTATAAAGGGCGGGTGGGGATTTACGAAGTAATGAAAATTACCGATCCTATTTCGCGTATTATTATGGCCGGTGGCAACGCCATTGAGATTGCCGATGCGTCACGCAAAGAAGGCTTTAACGATTTGCGTACCTCGGCCTTAGAAAAAGTAGCACAGGGTGTGACCAGCCTTGAAGAAGCCAATCGCGTCACCACCGATTAGCGCCTTGTAAGCACTGGTAACGTTATAAATATCAAGTTGGATTGAAATATGGCAGAAGAAATTAAAATGGCTTCCTTTAACTGGGAAGGTAAAGACCGCAGCGGCAAAGTGGTTCAGGGGCAAATCAGCGCCCAAAGCATGGAAGTGGCCAAAATGCAGCTGCGTAAGCAGGGCATTACACCGACCAAAGTACGCAAAGAAGGCTCGCCACTTTTTGCGGGCAAAAAGAAAATCGGCAGCGCCGACATTACCTTCTTTGTGCGCCAAATGGCGACCATGATTAAAGCCGGTGTGCCTTTGGTGCAGGCTTTCGATATCGTCGGTGATGGTGTTGAAAACCAAAGCATGAAAGAGCTGATTGGCAAGCTGCGCGACAGCGTGGCGGCGGGTAATGATTTTGCTTCGGCTTTAAAAGAGCACCCTGCGCATTTCGATGATTTGACTTGCAACCTCGTGGAAGCGGGCGAGCAGGCGGGTGCGTTGGAGCACATGCTGGATAAGGTCGCTATCTACAAAGAAAAAACCGAATCTTTGAAAAAGAAAATCAAAAAAGCGCTGATGTACCCCATCATCACTTTGATTATCGCCTTTATCGTTACTGTGATTTTGCTGGTAAAAGTGGTTCCTACCTTCCAAGAAATGTTCGACAGCTTCGGTGCCGAATTGCCTGCGCCAACGCAGTTTGTGGTGTTTTTATCCGAGGCGGCTCAAGAGTACTGGATGCCTGTGGTGGCGGCTTTGGTGATGGCCATTGTGGCTTTCTTGCAAGCCTTAAAACGCTCGCCTGCGTTTAAAGATTCTTTTGATGCGTTCATTTTAAAATCCCCCGTCTTTGGTGATTTGCTGCGTAAAGCGGCGGTGGCGCGTTACGCCCGCGTACTTTCTACAACCTTTGCAGCGGGTGTGCCCTTGGTGGATGCCTTGGTTTCGGTATCGGGCGCGGTGGGCAATGCCGTGTACCGTGATGCGGTGCTTAAGGTGCGCGATGAAGTTTCAGGCGGCCAGCAAATGCACTTTGCCATGCGCAATACGGGCGTGTTTCCCAACATGGTGGTACAAATGACCAGTATCGGCGAAGAATCGGGCGCGCTGGATGCCATGCTGGATAAAGCCGCTTCCTACTTTGAAGAAGAAGTGGATGCTGCGGTGGATGGTATGACCGCTTTGATCGAGCCTTTGATGATGGCCTTCTTGGGGGTCGTGGTCGGTGGCATGATTATCGCCATGTACCTGCCCATCTTTGAAATGGGTAACGCGATTCAATAATGTCTATTTTCGACTATTTGGCCGCCAATTCGGCGGCCTTATTTATTACTGTGCTGGCGCTAAGCCTGCTGATTGGCAGCTTTTTGAACGTGGTGATTCTGCGTTTGCCCATCATGATGTTCCGCGCCTTCAAGGCCGATTGCCAGCAAACCGAATTTCCCGCGCACCCTGCATTGGATGATTTATCCAAGCCCTTTAATTTGGTTAAGCCTGATTCGCATTGCCCGAAATGCCAAGCTCCTGTGCGCGCTTGGCAGAACATTCCTGTTTTAAGCTGGCTGTTTTTGCGCGGAAAATGTGCGGGTTGTGGCACGCAGATCGGCTGGCGCTACCCTGCGGTGGAGCTTATGACGGGGCTGCTGTCGGTGTTGCTCTTGGTGGTTTTCCCTTGGGGGATGCAGCTGGCGGCGATGCTGGTCTTTACCTGGCTTTTGGTGGCGATGGCGGTGATCGACTTCGACCATAAAATCCTGCCCGATTCCTTAACTTTGGCGCTGCTGTGGCTGGGGCTTGTGGTCAATAGCCAAGGCTTGTTTGTGGATTTGCACAGCGCGGTTTATGGCGCGATCGCAGGCTACGGTATTTTGTGGCTGGTGTTTTGGCTGTTTAAGCTGGTCACGGGCAAAGAAGGCATGGGCTACGGCGATTTTAAATTGCTGGCGGCGTTGGGCGCTTGGCTGGGCGTGGGCAGCTTGCCGCTGATTATTCTGCTGTCCTCGGTGGTGGGGGCGGTGATTGGCATTGCCTTGGTGCTGGTGCAAGGCCGAGATAAAAACATTCCCATTCCCTTTGGCCCGTATTTGGCCATTGCAGGCTACATCAGCGCACTGTGGGGGCAAGACATTCTGCGCTGGTATTTTGCATGAGCTTTGTGCTGGGGCTAACGGGCGGCATTGGCAGTGGTAAAAGCGCCGCCAGTGCTTTCTTTGAAAGCCAAGGCATCACCGTGGTGGATGCCGATATCGTCGCCCGCGCGGTGGTGGAACCTGGGCAGGCGGCGTGGCAGGCCATTCGCGAGCGCTTTGGCGCAGAGGCGCTGCTTGCCGATGGCCATTTAAATCGCGCTTGGCTTCGGCAAAAAGTCTTTGCCGACCCCAATGAGCGCCTGTGGCTGGAAAGCCAAACTCACCCGCGTATTCGCGAAGCCATCCTAGAGCAGCTGCGTGCGGCCAGCTCGGCCTACGCCATTTTGGCTTCGCCTTTGTTGTTTGAATCCAAGCAAGTGGCCTTTACCCAGCGCTCGTTGGTGATCGATGTGCCCGAGGCCATGCAGCTTTTGCGTGCCAGCCTGCGCGATGGCAACGACACCGAGCAAATTCGCCGCATTATGGCCGCGCAACTGCCAAGGCAAGAGCGCCTCGCGCAGGCCGATGACGTGGTGGATAACAGCGGCACTGTGCAAGATTTAGAGCAGCGTTTGGCCATGCTGCACCAAGCGTATTTGCGTCTTGCGCAACAAGTGCGCAGCGGCGGACATTAACAGAGGTTTAGCATGAAAGTAGCCTGCCCCACCTGCCAAAAAGAAGTGGAATGGACAGAAAAAAGCCCGTATCGCCCCTTTTGCAGCGACCGCTGCAAGCTGATTGATTTGGGCGAATGGGCGAGCGAAAGCTACAGCATTGCAGGCAAAGAGGGCGTGCGTGAATTTACGCCCGACGCGCAGGATTAGTGGCAAAAAAAAGCCGCAAGCGTTTTAGCTGCGGCCTATAGGCTTTGCGACAAGCAAGGCCTGTTATAGGTGGTAGCGCACCACGGTATCGACTTCTTCGGCGCTGCCCATAATCACCGATACCCGCTGGTGAATGTTTTCAGGCACGACATCCATGATGGGATCTTTGCTGGTGGAGGCTTTGCCGCCTGCCTGCTCAATCAGCATGCTCATGGGGTTGCCTTCGTACATCAAACGCAGCTTGCCAGGCTTGCTGGGTTCGCGGCTGTCGTAGGGGTACATAAAGATGCCGCCGCGCGTCAGGATGCGATGAATTTCGGCCACCATGGAAGCAATCCAGCGCATGTTGTAACGCTTGCCCAAGGGGCCTTCTTCGCCGCGCAGTAAGTCGTTGACGTAGTTTTGCATGCCAGGCAGCCAGAAGCGCTGGTTGGACATGTTGATGGCAAATTCTTTGGTGGTTGGGGGGATTTTGACGCCTTCGCGTTGTAGGTAAAACTCACCAATGCGCGGGTCGAAGGTGAAAATATGCGTGCCGCGCCCTGTGCTTAAAGCCAGTAGAGTAGAAGGGCCATAGAGCACATAGCCTGCGGCCAGCTGCTCACGGCCTGTTTGCAAGTAGGTGGTGTCGTGGGTGGCGTCGTCATCGGGATTGGCTTGCAGGATGGAGAAGATGGTGCCCACGGTGACGTTGACGTCGATGTTGGAGGAGCCATCGAGCGGGTCGAACATCACCAAAAACTCGCCGTCGTGGTTGCAGGGCACTGGATTGGCTTCTTCTTCGCTGCAAATGCCTTTGACGGCTTTCATGTTTTCCAGGCTGTGTTTGATCAGATCGTTGGCAATGACGTCGAGCTTTTTCTGACGCTCGCCTTGGACGTTGTCCTGCTCGGCCGCGCCCAGCACGCCCGCCAACGAGCCAAGCTGTACTTTGTAGGCGATTTCTTTGCAAGAAACCATCAGGCCGTCGATGACGTCCACTAAGGCGGCATTGCTACAGTTTTTTTCCAGATAATTGCGCAGACGCATGTCAAACCCCGAGGCAGAAATGAATGGCGCGCATCTTACCGCAAAGCCAACGCGTTTTCAGTGCCTTTCTGCAAAAGAACGATGTGCCTAGCATCCTGCCTGAGCAAGCCTCTATAATGGCAGCCCTTTTTAGCTGGTGAGGATTTCTGTATGGCCACCCCAATGACCTTTAATCGTGCTCTTGTTGAGAAATACGACCGCCCAGGCCCGCGTTATACCTCTTACCCCACCGCGCCGCAGTTCAGTGATGCCTTTGACCTGGACAGCTACAAAAAAGCCGCCACGCTCAGTAATGTGGCTCCTGCCAAACCGCTGTCAGTTTATGTGCATATCCCGTTTTGCAAGAGCCTGTGTTACTACTGCGCTTGCAATAAAATCATCACGCAAAAAACCGAAAAGGCACTGGAATACCTCGATTATTTAAAAATCGAAATTGAAATGCAGGGGCAGTTGTTTGATAAAAAGCGCAAGCTCACGCAGCTGCATTTAGGTGGCGGCACGCCCACTTATTTAACCTCCGAACAATTAAATGAATTGATGGATTGCCTGCGTGAAAATTTCAACATGGATGAAAGCGACGATCACGAATTTTCCATTGAAGTGGACCCTCGCACCATCAGCACCGAGCGCATTAAAGAATTGCGCGCGCAAGGGTTTAACCGTTTGAGTTTTGGCGTGCAAGATTTTGATGCCAAAGTGCAAAAAGCCGTAAATCGTCTGCAAAGCGAACAGCAGGTTTTTGATTTGGTGGCCGCAGGGCGTGCGGAAAAATTCAAATCCATTTCGGTGGATTTAATCTACGGTTTGCCGCTGCAAACGGTCGAAAGTTTTAGCGTGACTTTGGATAAAATCATTCAGCTGCGCCCAGACCGTATTGCCGCTTACAGCTATGCGCATTTGCCTGAAATGGTGCGCGCGCAGCGTTTGATTCGCAAAGAAGATATGCCGCCGCCTGAGCGCAAAATGGAATTATTGGAGCTGATTATCGCCCGTCTCACCCAGGCAGGTTACGTCTATATCGGCATGGACCATTTTGCTTTACCAGAAGACGAGCTGGTTATTGCCCGCAACAAAGGCACGCTGCAACGCAACTTCCAAGGTTATTCCACCCACGGCGAGTGCGATTTAATCGGCTTGGGTATTACCGCGATTGGCTATGTGGCAGGCAATTACAGCCAAAACGTCAAAGTGCTTTCCGAGTATTACGAGCTGATGCAAGCGCGTAAATTGGCGGTACACAAAGGCTATACCCTATCCAACGACGATTTAATTCGCCGCGATTTAATTACCGATTTAATGTGCCATAACCGCGTCGATTTTAAAAAGTTTGAGCACAAATACGGCATTGATTTTAAGTCTTACTTTGCCGAGGGTTTGGCCAAACTTAAAGAAACCGTCGATGACGGTTTGGTGGAAATACATGAGCACGAGCTGGTGTTATTGCCCCAAGGTAATTTGATGATGCGCGTGGTTGCGATGGCTTTCGATGCCTACTTGGGTGAAAAGCAAAAAGGCAATTTCTCGCGGACGGTGTAAATAAAAAACTAGCTTTTAGGTTTGCCTAGGGCGATGGCCAAGAAGGCCGCGCCCGCCAACACCCAGCAATAAAATACCTTGCCCGCCACCAACAAAGGTGGAATCCCCGCCAAAGACGCCGCCAATAAAATCTGCGCACCATAAGGCAGTAGCCCTTGCACCACACAAGCAAAAATATCGAGCAAACTGGCACTGCGCGCAGGTGAAACCTGATGCGTTTGCGCCAGCTCTTTGGCGACAGAGCCGCTGATTAAAATCGACACGGTGTTGTTGGCGATAAATAAATTGCTCAGTGCGCTTAACGAGGCAATGCCGATTTCCCCAGTGCGCGGGTCTTGGCGGTTGCGGCTTAGGCTGCGGATTTGCCGCAACAGCCAGCTCAGCCCACCTTGTTCACGCATTAAATTGGCCAGCCCACCGACCAAAATCGACAGTAGGGTAATTTCGATCATGCTTAAAAAGCCCTGCCACATATCGTCCAAATAGCGCGTGAGCGAGTAATCAGGCAGCACTAACGCGCCCAATGCCCCAGCGCTGATAAGGCCAATGGTCAGCACTAAAAGCACGTTCATCCCTGCCACCGCCAAAATTAACACCAGCAAATAAGGCAGCACCAAAAGCACAGGAGCT
>JAYRHO010000365.1:0-4709 GCA_041907245.1 Saccharospirillaceae bacterium | reverse complement strand
CTTGAGCTTGACGGTGTTACTGGCCACGCCACGCGTCGTTACGGTCACGCGCTGCTGACCATCGACCTGAATAAGGCTAATCTCATCGCCTGGGAAAATAAGGTGCGGATTCTCAATTTGCGGGTTCACATACCAAATTTTTGGCCATTCCCATGGGCTGCTGGTGTACTTGCCCGCTATGTCCCACAGGGTATCGGTTTTCTTCACCGTGTAGCGCTCTGGCGCGTCCGCTTTTAAGTTCAAAGCCAAAACATTTGCCGATAAGCCGATCAAGCCCGCTAGCAGAATACTTTTAATGGTTTTGCTCATCCTTTATTCCCTTTATTATTAGCCTATTCAAAAAAGCACCCTTAGAATACTTTTTTTGATTATTTTTTGCACAAAATCAATGAATTGCATTGAAATTCACACTTTGCCCTGCATCTTAGCAAGCTAAAGCCACTTTATTCTAGAAAAGCTTAACACTCTATGGCCTTACTCAACATTTTAGAATACCCAGACCCAAGATTACGCACCAAAGCCGCGCCCGTATTGAAAGTAGACAAGCGCGTGCAAGGCATCATCGCCGATATGTTCGAGACCATGTACGCCGCCCCTGGCATTGGCCTAGCCGCCACTCAGGTCGATATTCACGAGCGCATTGTGGTGATAGACGTGTCCGAAGACAAAACCGAACCCTTGGTTTTCATCAACCCCGAAATCACCGTACTCGAAGGCGAACCTGAAACCATGCAGGAAGGCTGCTTGTCTGTGCCTGGCTTTTACGAAGACGTCACCCGCATCGAGCATTGCCTCGTGAAAGCGCTCGACCGCGACGGCAAACCGTTCGAGCTGGAATGCCGTGGCCTGTTGGCGGTGTGCATTCAGCACGAAATCGACCATTTAGAAGGCATTCTTTATGTGGATTACATTTCGCCGTTAAAACGCAATCGCATCAAAGAAAAGCTGGAAAAGAAACACAAAGCCGAGGCGCGCAAATAATTTATGGCCTTAAACCTTATCTTTGCCGGCACGCCCGACTTTGCCGCCGTTCACCTCCAGGCACTTATTAACAGCGAGCACAATGTGGTCGGCGTTTACACTCAGCCCGATCGCCCCGCTGGGCGCGGCAAACAGCTCCAGCCCAGCCCTGTCAAAAAACTCGCCCTAGAACACGGCCTGCCCGTATTTCAGCCCGTGAACTTTAAAGACCCCGCCAGCGTTGCCGAACTGGCGAGTTTAAATGCCGACGTCATGGTGGTGGTGGCTTACGGTCTGCTGCTGCCCGAATCTGTACTGAATGCGCCCAAATACGGCTGCCTCAATGTGCACGCCTCCTTGCTGCCGCGCTGGCGCGGCGCAGCGCCCATTCAACGCTGCATCGAAGCAGGCGATAAGCTCACGGGCATCACCATTATGCAAATGGACAAAGGGCTAGACACGGGCGACATGCTGGCCAAAGTGAGCACAGGCATCAGCATGGACGACACAGGCGGCAGCCTGCACGACCGCTTAGCCGCAATAGGCCCAGCTGCGCTACTGAACACCTTAAAACAAGTCGAAGCAGGCACTTTGCAGCCCGAAAAGCAAAACGATGCCTTGGCCAACTACGCCCACAAGCTCAGCAAAGACGAAGCCCTGCTTAACTGGGCGCGCCCCGCCACGGAGCTCGCCTTGCGAGTGCGCGCCTTCAACCCCTTTCCCATGGCTTTTACCCTGCTTGGCGATGAACGCATTCGCGTGCTGATGGCCGAGCCACTGGAACGCGCCAGCCGCAGCCTGCCTGGCACCATAGTGAATGTCGGCAGCCACGGCCTTGAAGTGGCCTGTGGTGAAGGCGTGCTGCTGATTACCCAAGTACAACTGGCGGGCAAAAAGGCCATGAAAGTCGCCGACGTACTCAATGGCCAACCCCATTTATTCCAAGTGAATCACCTGCTGGCGTCTAGCCTGTAACAACAATTTGAAACCGCCCGTTATGTAGCGGAGGCCATTGGCCTCCAGATGCTTTGGCTTTATGGCGCGCAATGCGCGCCGCTACGACTGAAGGGTCTGGAATAGCACCAGCTAGACAGGCAATAAGCGACAAATAGGGGTCAACCCGCTAAGATGCCCCCTTTACACAAAATGAGCTGGTTATGAATCTTTACGGCCAACGCAGCCAATCCCCCTACAGCGCGCGTAAAGCCGCCACTCTTGCCTTGGCTGCCGTTATGAGCGGGCAATCCCTGCAGCAATGCCTCGCACCACTTGAAGAGCGCGTCCGTAGTGAAGACCGCGCCTTTTTACGCGACCTCGTACTAGGGGCTTGCCGCCATTATTTTCGCCTTCATGCTTTGGCCAAAATCCTGCTCAAACAGCCCTTCAACGAAGAAGACCAAGACCTGCACGCCTTGCTGATTCTTGGCCTGTATCAGCTGGCTCTGCAAGGCAAAGCCCCGCACGCCGCCGTGCATGCCACGGTGGAAGTCTGCGACGAGCTGGGCAAAGGCTACGCCAAGTCTGTGCTTAACGCTTGCTTGCGCCGTTATGGCCGCGAATACGAAAGCCTGCTGCCACCGCTGGACGACAACCCAGTCACCGCCACCAGCCATCCCAAATGGCTGGTAAAAATGCTGACCCAGGGCTGGCCCGAACACTGGCCGTCCATTTTAGAAAACAACAACCAAACCGCCCCCATTTGCCTGCGCGTTAACACTCGCCATATTCAGCGCGAAAACTATTTAGCCTTGCTGCAAGAACAAGGCATCGAAGCGCAAGCCGCGCCTGTTAGCCCAGTCGGGATTTATTTGGCTCAAGGCATGAATGTTACTGTGCTGCCACACTTTGCCGACGGCTGGGTTAGCGTGCAGGACGAAGCCGCACAGCTGGCTGCTTTATTCTTAACGCCTAAAGATGGCGAGCTCATTCTGGACGCCTGCGCCGCCCCGGGCGGAAAAACTTGCCATATTTTGGAGCAAGCCGACGCCCAAGTGCTGGCCTTAGATATCGAAGAAACACGCCTAGCGCGCGTGCGCCAAAACCTAGAGCGATTGCAGCTTAATGCAGAAGTGGTTTGCGCGGATTTAGGCGCGGTAGAAAGTTGGTGGGATGGCACAGCCTTTGACGCCATCTTGCTCGACGCCCCCTGCTCCGCCACGGGCGTCATTCGCCGCCACCCAGATATTAAAATGCTGCGCCGCCGTGAAGACATAGACGAACTGGTCAGCTTGCAAGCCCAACTGCTGGACAGCACTTGGCAAACGCTCAAACGCGGTGGCCGCCTGCTGTACGCCACCTGCTCGGTACTGCCCCAAGAAAACCACCAGCAAATCGCCGCATTTTTAGCGCGCACGCCCGATGCCAAACTCCTGGATTTAACACTGCCCAATCAAGCCTCTGACAATGCCAATTTAGACGCATTTAATAATCCCGCTGAACACGGCCTACAGCTTTTCCCACAAGCTGGCAGCCATGATGGGTTTTACTATGCGCTATTGGTGAAGGCTTAAAAAATACCGCGTGCTGCGGCCGCCGCCTCGTTGTTCCAACACGCCTTTATCCAGCAAATCCGTTAAATGGCGAGTGGCGGTGGCTTTGCTGACTTTGGCAACCGCTTGGTATTGGCTGGCGTTGATGCCTTCACTGAAGTCGCCATCGAGCATGCGGTTTAATGCTTTTATTTGTTCGGCATTTAAAAAGCTGTGTTGGTGCTGTCGCCAGAAGCGCGTTTTATAAAGAGTACGTTCAATGATCGCTATGGATTGGTTGGCGGCGGCTTCCAGCGTATCTAAAAACCATACTAGCCACGCGGTCACATCCAACGGCTCCTCTTCTGCCGCGATTTTTTGCGTGTGCTCCAGCACTCGATAATAGTTTTTGCGGTCTGCCAAAATGGCATTAGACATCGCCAACAAGCGCAGCTGCTGCGGATAGTTTTGCGCTAAGGCTTTGTCGGTCAGCGCGCGGGTTAAGCGGCCATTGCCATCGTCAAAAGGGTGGATGCTGACAAACCACAAATGCACCAAGGCGGCGCGTAATAATCCATCAAGCGATGAGGATGTTTGATTAAACCATTGCACAAAGCGATTTAACTCCAACTCTAATCGCTCTCTGGGTACGGCCTCATAATGCACTTTGGGATTATCCAGCCGTCCAGACACCACCTGCATCGGCTCATGGCCGCGCAACTGGCCAACACGAATCTTTTGCGCCAAAAATCCATCTTCATCCGCAAAGAGCCACCGATGCCATTGGAACAACATTTCCAGCGTTAAAGGCGCGGGAGCTTGTTCTAAAGCATCCAGTAATAAAGCCGCCACACCCTCTGAGCGTTTCGACCGAGGGTAACAGGCTTCATCCGTAAGGCCCAGCTTATGAGCCAGCGATGAGCGCACCGATTGCGCATTGAGCATTTCACCTTCGATGGCGCTGGAGGTCAAAATATTGGCCAGTAAGGTATCCAAAGTCGGCAAAGCCGCTGGCTCGGCGTAGGCCAAACCGCTGAGTTTCCCCAGCTGTAATTGACAACGCGCCAGTACCGGCTGCACTTGCTCCGTTTGCCAGCTAAAATTCGGCCAAAACGATGATTGCCAAAGCCACTGCGCCATGTTGCCCTCTTTTGTTTACCTTGAGCCGATTAAGAATAATATTCGGCTCACTTATTGAGCCAAATATAACACTTTTACGACTCAACGCCAGATTGCTCACCAGCATGGGCTAAGCAATATGTTGCTGCCCGCCACTGCCTG
>JAYRHO010000364.1:0-3791 GCA_041907245.1 Saccharospirillaceae bacterium | reverse complement strand
TTAATGGATTGGCCAACTTATCCAGAAGCACTCCGAATCGTCTTAACCCAGCTGTTGCAATACAGCAAAACGCGCAACCCAGATTTATTAAGCAAAGGCGCACTTAAAGTTAATGTGGAATGGCGTGAGCGCAGTGAGTTTTTAGAGCTGCATTTTCAAGATAACGGCAAGGCGCTGGATAAAACTCAACGCGAAAATCTGTTTATGCCTTTTATTTCAAGCGGCGTACAAAGCCGAGGCTTGGGGTTATACCAAAGCTACAACTTAATTACTGAGCTGCTGCAAGGCTTTATTGAATGGCCAGAAGAGAGCGAAGGCTTTTATTTGGTGGTGCGTTTTACTCTGCCTGTTTTTGCCGATAAAAATGCGGAAAAAGCGGATAAAGATAAAAAGGAGTAAACGAGAGGCAAAAAAATAGCCAAGCTTTGAGGCTTGGCTATTTTACTTACAAGCTAAAATTACTCAGCTTGTTGTGCTTCAGCAGCAACTTCTTGAGCAGGAGCAGCAGCTTCGGCAGGAGCAGCAGCTTCAGCAGCTTCAGCAGGAGCAGCTTCAGCAGCAGCAGCTTCAGCAGCAGGAGCAGCTTGTTCAGCAGCAGGAGCAGCTTGTTCAGCAGCAGGAGCTTCAACAGGAGCAGCTTCTTTTTGGCAAGCAGTTAAGAACAGAGCAGAAACAAGCAGAGCAGAGGCAGCTAAAATACGCATGATTTTTTTTCCAATAATGACTTCAGGGTTAATCGATCAGACACACACTGACCAACGCTCTGTCTTTTGACAAATTCAGAGTTCAGTACAACGGCATCTGAGGGAATGGGTTGCTAACAGGATTGAAAGCGGGACCATTGTAGAACTCTTCGCACAAAAAAAAAGGGGGTAAATCAAATATTTCCCCCTTTTTTCATTCTTTTTTTTAGATCAGGCCGCCATACACCTTTTTGGCGCATTTCAGCCTGTTTTTTTACAGTTTCGCTGCCAGTTCACAGCCCTGACGAATAGCACGTTTGGCGTCCAACTCACCTGCAAACTCGGCACCGCCAATCAGGTGTAAGCCGAAGCTTTTATTTTCAATGGCTTTTAGAGTTTGATGAAGCTCGTTCACCGACTCTTGCCCTGCACACATCACGATTTGATCGGCCTCTACCAGTTCCGCTTTGCTATTGTGTTCGCCTTGAGCAATGGAAATGTGCAAGCCGCTGTCGTCGATGCTGTCGTAAGACGCTCCCCCTATGGTGGTGACTCCTTTCATCTTAATAACGGCACGATGTACCCAACCTGTGGTTTTGTTTAAACCTTTGCCAAAGGAAGATGATTTACGCTGCAACAGGGTAAGCGCACGCGCAGAAGGCTCGATTTGTGGTTTAACCAAACCACCGCGCACTTCGTTGCTGATGTCCACGCCCCACTCTTTCCACCAGCGTTCTTTATCCAAGGTTAAAGACACGCCTTCGTGGCTTAGGTATTCGCTGACATCGAAGCCGATGCCGCCTGCTCCTACTATTGCCACCTTTTTACCCAGAACCAGCTCTTTATCCAAAAGCTCTTGATAAGACACCACCTTGCTGTGGTCGATGCCTGATATCTTAGGCAAACGAGGCTTCACACCTGTGGCGATAACGACTTCATCGAACCCGCCGTTCAGTAACTCATCGGCGCTGACGCGATGGTTTAACTTCAGCTCGATATGGTGCTTTTTAATCATGGCGTTGTAGTAGCGAATTTGTTCCTGAAACTCTTCTTTACCAGGAATACGCGCGGCGTAAGTGAACTGCCCGCCGATATGATCGCGTTCTTCAAATAAGGTCACCTGATGGCCACGCTCAGCCGCAATCGCTGCGCAAGACAAACCCGCAGGGCCCGCGCCCACTACCGCTACCTTTTTCGCCTTGCTGACTTCTTTATAAATTAAGCTGGTTTCGTAGCAAGCGCGCGGGTTCACCAAACAAGATGCGCGCTTGTTTTCAAAGGTGTGATCCAAACAGGCTTGGTTGCAAGCGATACAGGTGTTGATTTCATCCACGCGGTTTTCTTCGACTTTTTTCACCCAGAATGGATCGGCCAAGAATGGGCGTGCCATCGAGATCATATCCGCCTGCCCAGCCGCCAAAATGGCTTCGGCGGTTTCAGGCATATTGATGCGATTGGATGCCACTACTGGCACTTTTACCGCCGCTTTCACCTTGGCGGTCGCTTCCACGAAAGCAGCACGAGGAACAGAGGTCACGATGGTTGGAATACGCGCTTCGTGCCAGCCAATGCCCGTATTGATCAAAGTTACGCCGACTTTTTCCAGCGCTTGCGCCAGTTGGATAACCTCCGTCATGGTCGAGCCGTCTTCAACCAAATCGAGCATGGATAAACGGAACATAATAATGAAATTAGGGCCGACGGTTTCACGCACTTTTTTCACCACTTCCACAGGAAAGCGCATACGGTTTTCGTAAGAGCCGCCCCATTCATCGGTGCGTTTGTTGGTGCGCGCGTTGAGCATTTGCGTAATGAAATAGCCCTCAGAGCCCATAATCTCCACGCCATCGTAATTGGCTTTTTGTGCAAGCTTGGCCGCACGCGCGTATTGGTCGATGGTTTTGTAGATGTCTTTGCTGGTCAGCTCTTTGGGCTTAAAGGGCGTAATAGGCGATTGAATGGCCGAAGGCGCAACGTTAAAAGGCGTGTAGCCGTAACGGCCTGCGTGCAACAGCTGCAACAGGATTTTAGAGCCGTTGTCGTGTACGGCTTTGGTCACTTTTTTATGGAAAGGTACTTGCAGGCTGCTGATCATTTTGGAGCCTAAAGGCAGCAAGTCGCCACGACGATTGGGCGAAAAACCGCCTGTTACCATCAAGCCCACGCCACCGCGCGCACGCTCGGCAAAGTACTCAGCCAGCTCGCCAAAGTGCCAAGGGCGATCTTCAAGGCCAGTGTGCATCGAGCCCATCATGATGCGATTTTTTAAGGTGGTAAAACCCAGATCTAAAGGCTCAAGAATATGCGGATAGGAATTGCTCATGGATTACTCTCATCGGTTTGCAGTGCGTTGTTTTGTGGGTTTAAAGCGCGTGATGCCAACCCTTATGACTTCGGCTATCAGTGTAGCCCGTTCAGGTTGATGGTAAATAACCTGAACTAGCAAATCACTGATTAAAAATTGCAAAACTCTGAAAAAACGCGAAAAAAGGCCTAGTCGGCACTGATTTCGATAGTCGGAATCGCACCGCTGTGTTTGGCCTGCTGCGCCAAAGCCACGGCAATACGGCGGGCGGCATGGCGATACATCATCGCCACCTCGCTGTGGTCGTCGGCGGCGACCACAGGCGTGCCCGCATCGGCTTGCGCACGAATGTAGGTAGACAGCGGCAAAGATCCCAAGACTTTAGAGTGATACTGCTCGGCCAGTTTTTCCGCACCCAGCTCACCAAAGATAGGCTCAGCATGGCCGCAGTTTGAACAAATGTGCATGCTCATGTTTTCGATTAAACCCAGCACGGGAATATGTACTTTGGTAAACATTTCAATGCCTTTTTTGGCGTCGGCCAGCGCAATATCCTGCGGCGTAGTGACGATCACCGCCGCCGATACGGGCACTTTCTGGCTTAAGGTCAGCTGAATATCCCCTGTGCCTGGAGGCATATCCACCACCAGATAATCCAGTTCACCCCAAAGGGTCTGAGTTAAAATTTGCACCAAGGCACCACTGACCATCGGCCCACGCCAGGCCATGGGCGTTTGTTCGGTGACCAAATAAGCCATGGACATGCTTTTTAAACCGTGCGCTTCCACGGGTACAAAGAACTT
>JAYRHO010000363.1:0-7434 GCA_041907245.1 Saccharospirillaceae bacterium | reverse complement strand
TCGCGACGTGCGCGGCCGCTATATTGCCTTTGGTGGGCGAGTGCTCACCAACGAAAAGCCCAAATACCTAAACTCGCCCGAAACCGCTATTTTTCATAAAGGCCAAGAGCTGTACGGCCTCTACGAAGCACGCCAAGTGCGGCAAAAACTCACTCGTCTGATGCTGGTTGAAGGCTATATGGACGTGGTCGCACTGGCCGAAGCAGGCATTCACTACGCCCTAGCGACCCTGGGCACTGCCACCAGCGAGCAACACCTGCGGCGCATTTTCAAAATGGTCAGCGAAGTGATTTTCTGCTTCGACGGCGACAACGCTGGGCGCACCGCCGCTGCACGCGCTATGGAAGTTGCCCTACCACTGCTTGAAGATGGCCTGCAAGCGCGTTTTCTCTTTCTGCCCGAAGGCGAAGACCCAGACAGCCTAGTGCGCAAAGAAGGCAAAGACGCCTTTGAAGCGCGCCTAGATGAAGCCATCCATTTGCCCGAATTTTTATTCGAGCACCTCAAAAAACAGGTGGATTTCACCAGCTTAAACGGCAAGGCACGCCTCGATCAGCTGGCTGCGCCCTTAATCAGCCGCCTGCCCAATGGCACCTTGCGCAACCTGATGAAACAAAGGCTCAACGACGAGCTAGGCACTGCCAGTACCGCCCTAGCAAAGTACGAAGCCGCCCCCACTCCAGCCAGCTCAGAGCCTACGCGTCCAGCGCCCGCCCAAGCTTCAGCACCCATGGCCGCACCCATTCCAACCATGCGCAGCGCACCCGCGCAGACAGGGCTTGAAGAACTGGCCACCAAAGCGCTGGCCGACCTAATTCGCAAGCCCGAACTGGCACGCGATATTGCCCTTATCGAACATCAGGCCGAAAGCGAAGCCGAACTGCTGTTTTTCAGCACCTTAAGCAAATTAAAAGACAGCCCTCAAAACAGCAGCACGGGCGTGATTTTGTTTTGGATGGGTTCGCCCTATGTCGAGCAAATTATCGCCCTCGCCAATCTGCGCACCGAGCTGCCGATCAACGCAGGGCAAATCAACGAGCTACTGCGTCGCCTTCAGGTGCGCGACATGCAAACGCGCTTCCATGAACTGGAGCAAAAATACCAGCTCAACACCCTAAACGACCCCGCAGAACGCTCAGAATACATGCGCCTCAAACAAGAGCTGCACAAGGCCACCGCCAAACGCGCACGCTAAAGCGCTTGAAAGTCAGGTACAAATCCCTAGCTTAAATTCCACCCCGCCAAGCCCAACGCTTTTTGCGCCTATACTCTGAACCAATTGTTTATTCTCTAGCCTAACGAGCGCTTGAAGAGTATAATCCGCCGCTTTTCTTTACCCGCTAAGTTCTGTACACAGGGCTCCTATGTCAGCAAATACGCACCAATCTCGTCTTAAAGAACTGATCACTAAAGGCAAAGAGCAAGGTTACCTAACCTACGCTCAGGTGAACGACCACCTTCCCGATGACATCGCCAACCCCGAACAGGTTGAAGATATCATTCGCATGATCAATGACATCGGCATCCCCGTATCCGAGACCGCTCCCGATGGCGATGCGCTCTTTATGGCCGATGCCGCCGATGAAGCCGCCACCGAAGAAGCCGTGGCGGCCCTCACCTCCGTTGACTCCGATGTGGGCCGCACCACCGACCCTGTGCGCATGTACATGCGTGAAATGGGCACGGTCGAGCTGCTCACCCGCGAAGGCGAAATCGTCATTGCCAAGCGCATTGAGGAAGGTATCCGTGAAGTCATGACCGCCTTGGCTTATTACCCAGGCGCGGTTCACACCATCCTGCACGCCTTCCAAGAAGCCGCCGAAGATCCCAACCGCGTTGGCGATATTTTCTCGGGCTTTATTGACCCCTCCGACGCCATTCCCGACCCAGGCCCTCAGTCTGGCCCCGAAGCCGAAGAAAACCTCGTTGAGGAAGAAATCAGTCTAGGTGGTGGCAAAGGCGGCGGCGACGAAGACGAAGACGGCGAAGGCAGCGAAGGCAGCGACGACAGCGAAAACGACGCCAGCGGCATCGACATGGTCGAAGTTGCTCGCCGCTTTGAAGAAATCCGTACCGCTTACACTGCCATGGAAAAAGTGCTGAACAAGCATGGCCGTGCGCACAAGAAATCCGAAGAAGCCATTTTGGCCTTGGCCGAGCTTTTTGCCCCGATCAAGCTCACCCCCAAATACTTCGATCAGCTGGTCAACGAAGCACGTGACTCTCTTGAGCAAATCCGCGCTCAAGAGCGCCATATCGTCACCCTGCTGACGCGCAAGTGCGGTATGGAGCGCAAAGACGTCATCGAGCAATTCCCAGGCAACGAAGTCAATACAGAGTGGCTGGATAGCCTGATTGCCGCTGGCAAGCCCTACTCCGACAAAGTCGAAACCTACAAGCTCGAATTACAGCGTTCACAGAAAAAAATCAAAGCCATCGAAGAACGCGTTGGCCTGACGCTGCCTGAAATCAAAGAAGTCAATCGCCGTGTGTCCATTGGCGAAGCGCGCGCCCGTCGCGCCAAGAAAGAAATGGTCGAAGCCAACTTGCGTTTGGTGATCTCCATCGCCAAAAAGTACACCAACCGTGGCTTGCAATTCCTCGACCTTATCCAAGAAGGCAACATTGGCCTGATGAAAGCGGTGGATAAATTCGAATACCGCCGTGGTTACAAGTTCTCGACTTACGCCACTTGGTGGATTCGCCAAGCGATCACCCGCTCCATCGCCGACCAAGCACGCACCATTCGCATCCCTGTGCATATGATTGAGACCATCAACAAGCTCAACCGTATTTCACGCCAGATGCTGCAAGAAATGGGGCGCGAACCTTCACCCGAAGAACTGGCCGCGCGCATGGATATGCCCGAAGACAAAATTCGTCGCGTGCTGAAAATCGCCAAAGAGCCTATCTCGATGGAAACCCCTATCGGTGATGATGAAGATTCGCACTTGGGCGATTTTATCGAGGACACTCATTCCGAGTCGCCCCTCGATGTGGCCACCAACGAAGGCCTCACCGAAGCCACCCGTGCGGTGCTTGAAGGCCTGACCGCACGCGAAGCCAAAGTACTGCGTATGCGTTTTGGTATCGACATGAACACCGACCACACCCTAGAGGAAGTGGGCAAACAGTTCGACGTCACCCGCGAACGTATCCGCCAGATCGAAGCCAAGGCACTGCGCAAACTGCGCCATCCCAGCCGCTCCGATCACCTGCGTTCCTTTATCGACGACTAGCCCCCCAACCCGCTTCGGCGGGTTTTTTATTGCAAAATCAAAAAGCTAGCGCCCTTTGCGGAAGCTTTATATAATGCCCCGCGTTTTACCTCCATCACGCCACAGGCGCAACAGATGGGCCTTTAGCTCAGTTGGTTAGAGCATCCGACTCATAATCGGCAGGTCCTGGGTTCAAGTCCCGGAAGGCCCACCATTTTTCTGCAATAAAAAGTGATTTCTACAGTGGCGAAGCCTGCAACGCTGGCTAGGCTTTAGCTTACCTAAACGCCATTTAAGGCGAAGGATTTGTCACTGATTTTAGGAGTCGCCTATGAGTAAACTCACCCTGTACCCCGTTGCCAATACCGCCGAGCTGGTCTACCCCGAGCAAGCACCGCGTTACAGCCTTGAAAGCCCTGCCACGCAGTTTTTTACTGATTTTTATTTGGTTGAGCCTTTGGTGATCGACGCCAATGTTACTGCGGTGAAAGCGCGCGAAACCATGATTCGTACCCATGTGCGCCTAAAACTGGTGGTGGATGAAAACAAGCACTTTCTCGGCGTAGCCAACGCCAATGATTTGTCCGAGCAGGCCATTTTATCCAAGGCGGCGCAGGTCGAAACCAAGCCCACCGAGCTTTTAGTGACCGATTTGATGCGTAAAAAACAAGAATTGCTGGCCTTGAGCATTGATGAGGTAAAAGCCGCCAGTATTGGTGACGTAGTGAACTTCTTAAAAGACCATCACCGCCAGCACTGCCTAGTGATGGATCCGCACATGCAGCAGATTCGTGGCGTGTTTTCCGCCAGTGATATTTCACGCAAGCTGCAACTGCCCATCAATATCAACGAAGAATCCAGCTTCAGTAAGGTCTACGACGCGCTGATCTAGCGCCCGCGCAAAAACAGCTTATCCAGCTCAGCCAGAGTGAGCAAAGTCCAAGTGGGGCGGCCATGGTTGCATTGGCCGCTGCGCTCGGTGGCTTCCATATCGCGCAGCAGCGCATTCATTTCAGGAACACTTAAGCGTCTGTTGGCGCGCACCGAGCCATGGCAAGCCATAGTGCCAAGCAGCTCATTGCGCCTGGCATTGATACGATCGGACGCACCAAACTCCAAGAAATCACTGAGCATGGCGCTGATCAGTTCGGGGACGTTGGCGTTTTGCAGCAAAACTGGAATGCGCCGCACCATCAGGCTTTCAGGGCCTGCGCGCGCCAGCTCCACCCCAAGGGCTAAAAACTCGTTTTGATACTCGTCCGCACAGTCGGCCTGAGCTTCGCTGACGTTCAGGGTGACAGGCACCAGCAGCGGCTGGCTCGCCACTTGCTGCTCATCCAAGGCGGCTTTTAGGCGCTCATAGGTAATACGCTCGTGCGCGGCGTGCATGTCCACCAGCACCATGCCTTGAGCGTTTTGCGCCAAAATATAAATGCCATGCAGCTGCGCGATGGCAAAGCCCAAGGGCGGCAAATCCGCCGCACTCGATTCGGGCAGAGCCAGAGGCTTACTCATGGCGCTAAAGGCTTGCATTTGGCCTTGGATTGCCTGTGTGCTGGGGCATTCTTGATACCGCTCAGTACCCTGCCGATAGCCCGCACCCAGCTCTTGGGTGTACTCAGGCGAAGGCGTTTGCCAGTTCAGCCGCACTTGCTCTTTAAACTCCCCCGCATCGACACCTTGTGGCGCGGCTGTTTGCGTGTTTAACGCATAGGGCGAGCTGCCTTGTAAGTTGTTCTGCGGACGCACCTCGCCCAAGGCATGGTGCAAAGTGCGAAATAAATAATCGTGCACCAAACGGCCATCGCGGAAACGCACCTCGTGCTTAGTCGGATGCACGTTGACGTCAACAAGCTTGGGGTCGAGCGTCAGGTAGAGGACAAATGCAGGGTGGCGGCCGTGGTAAAGCACATCGCGGTAGGCTTGTTTGATGGCGTGCACCACCAGCTTGTCGCGCACCACGCGATTATTAACAAAGAAATACTGCATGTCCGCCGCCGAGCGCGAGAATGTCGGCAGCCCCACCCAGCCCGTTAAGGTCAGCCCCACCGCTGCACTGTCGATGCGCACCGCACTGTGCATAAACTCAGCGCTAAGCAGGCTGGCGACGCGCTTTTCTTGCTCCAGCACAGTGGGAGCGGCACGCAGCTGATGCAGTGTTTTACCGTTATGACGCAGGCTAAAGGCCACGTCGTAGCGGCTTAATGCTAGGCGTTTAAAGTATTCCTCTAAATGCCCAAACTCGGTTTTTTCGCTGCGTAAAAACTTGCGACGCGCGGGGGTATTAAAAAACAAATCCCGCACTTCCAGCGTCGTACCTTGCGGGTGCGCGGCAGGACGGATGTGCGTGGCCATATCGCGGCCTTCGGCTTCAACGGCAAAAGCCTCATCGGCACCTTGGGCGCGTGAGGTAAGCGTCAAACGGCTGACCGAGCTGATACTGGCCAGCGCTTCACCGCGAAAGCCTAGGCTGGCTACGGCTTCTAAATCGTCAAGGCTTAAAATTTTACTGGTGGCGTGACGGCTTAGAGCCAGAGCCAAGTCCTCCTGCTCTATGCCTAGGCCATCGTCACGGATGCGCAATAGGCTCACACCGCCTTGCTCGGCTTCGATATCGATGCGCGTGGCCTGGGCGTCTAACGAGTTCTCCACCAGCTCTTTGACGATATTAGCGGGGCGCTCGACCACTTCGCCTGCGGCAATTTGGTTGGCAAGACGCGGGGAAAGCAGGTGAATTTTAGACATTCTTACCCTGCTTTTTAGAGGCGATCAGCGTGCCTTGCGGTGGGTTTTTCTGCACGTATTTATTCAGCCCTTTAAAGATGGCATCCGCCACCTTTTTCTGGTGCGCAGGGCTGGATAGACGGCGAGCTTCTGCGGGGTTCGAGATAAAGCCCGTTTCGACCAAAATCGCAGGAATCCCTGGGGATTTCAGCACCGCAAAGGCGGCTTCTTCGACATGATTTTTATGCAAAGCCGTGATGCCACCCATCTCGCGCAGCACCGATTTTCCTAATGCCCCACTCTCTTTTTGCTTATTGGTCATGGTCAAATCGAAAAGTGTTCTTACTAGGCTGTCGTCTTTATCGGCTAAATCAATACCGCCGATCATGTCCGATTGGTTTTCTTTCTCGGCAATAAAGCGTGCCTCGGCCGAAGACGCGCCGCGCTGCGACAGGGTAAAGACCGAGCTGCCATGTGCCCGAGGGTTGTTAAAGGCGTCGGCATGAATGGAAATAAAGAAGTCCGCCTTGGCTTGCATGGCGCTGCGTACTCGCCCCGCCAAGCTCAGGTAGTAATCGGTGGAGCGCACCATGTGTACCCTGTAGCCTTTTTCTTGCTCTAGCCGTTTTTTCAGCTCGCGCGCAATGGCCAGTACCACATGCTTTTCCATAATGCGCCCAGGGCCGATGGCGCCTGGATCTTCACCACCGTGGCCGGCATCAATGGCAATCACCACATCACGATCGCTGTCATTGTATTGGTCGGCTTGCTTGACGGGCTGCGGCTCGGACACCTTGCCGTTTTTGGGTGCAATGTTGAACACCAAGCGATAGCCGTACAGTTCGTTGGGGGGCAAGGTGGAGGTTTTAAAATCAATTTTTTGCCTTAAATCCAGCACCACGCGCAAATCATTTTGGTTTTGCGTACCGCTGCGGATGCTGGAAATGGCAGAGTCGTTTAGCTTGAGCTTATCCAAGTCGGTGGCAAGCTTGGTATTGCTGATATCCACCACCAGACGCGGCGGCGACTGCAGCTCAAAAATGCGGTAATCAATCGGCCCTGAGTTCATATCGAAAACGAGGGTGGTTTTTCCCTCTTCGTCCGTCCACAACCGCACTTCTTTGACGTCTTGCGCATAGGACGTGATCGCCAGCAAAGAAAAAACGAGGCTAATACTCCACTTCATGCACTTTTCCACTGTTGAATAAGGCGCGCTATGTCTTGCGCCCATTGTTGGCCTTTCTTTGTGTGGGCGCTGAAATTCAGCTCTCGCCCCGCACCTAAATCGTTAATTTTAAGAACTAAATCGGGGCTAGGTAAGACCCCAGCGCCTTTTTCTGCCCATTCCACCAAACACAAAGCCTGCTGATCGAGGTAATCGCGAATGCCGATAAACTCCAGCTCCTCGGGGCTGCCCAAGCGATACAAATCGAAGTGACAGACCTTTAAGCCGCCCAAATCATAGTCTTCAACCAAGGTGTAAGTGGGGCTT
>JAYRHO010000362.1:0-1972 GCA_041907245.1 Saccharospirillaceae bacterium | reverse complement strand
CGGCAAATTGCCTATCAATGAGCGCCATATTAATAATATCGAGACAATCGTCGGAAGGCCGCCAATCTTCGCTGATGGCCGTGGGTGCAGTCGAGTGCTGTTCGGCATGAGTAAAATGCAGCCATTGCGTGCGTACATGCTTTAAAAATCTATTGTTCCAAGTTTTGCTGACTTCGCCGCGCTCCAGCCAATATAAAACAAACTCTGGTACGGCATCCTGAATGAATTGGCTATCCACCCCACCTTTTTGCAAAATTTCCAAAGTCTCGGCGCGCGGTTTCCAGTTGGGGGCAATGGGCAAGGCTTCCTCGACATTAATCGGAAAGGTGGTGTCGGCCTTGGCGCGATTGGCATCGTTTTGGGTGTACACCCACTGGCTTTTAACGAAATTAAAAAAGCGACTTTCCCAATCGTTGCGTTTGCCGCCTTCTTCTTGTGCTTTGAGCACAAATTGATCGCGCAGGCTTAGAGCAAAGCTTGCGGGGATGCCGTGTTGGCCGATGCGGGTGAGGGTATCGGCCTGCGGCTGCCAAGCCTGAGCCAAGGGTTGTTTGACATTAAAGGAAGCGCTGGCTGCGGGTGCGGCTTTGTGGGCGGCAACGGGTGCAGGCTCGGCTTGCGTGGCTGCGCTGGCAAACTGGTAAACCAGCCCCTCGGCCTCAGGGAATAACGGGCCGCTCAGCTTTACCTCGCCTTTTTGGATGAGGCTTTGCAGCACTTGGCGAATGCGGGCGTCGTCCCAGAAGGGCAGTTCTTTGCGCAGAATTTGGCTGTTGATGCGCGCCCAGTTTTGGGTTTGCAGGCGTGCGCAGTCGTTTAGCACCGTCAACAGCACCGCCTCCTCAAGGCCAAGGCGTGCCGCCAAAGAGGCAGACAGACCAATGGTTTTTTCACTAAGCGAAGAATGGCAAGGCATGACAATTCCGTGATGAGTTTCGCGCTCAAGCCTGCCATAATGGCCGCCCCAACGCTCAGACCTAAAAAATGAGCCGTATTGTACCTTTTTTCTTGGCCGTTCCCATGACTCGCCCCACCCATCTTGTATTAAATTGGTCGAACTTACGTCACAACTACGCACAAGCACGCGCCCTTGCCGATGGCAAAACCTACGCGGTGGTGAAAGCCAACGCCTACGGCCACGGCATGCTTGCTTGCGCCAAGGCACTGCCTGAAGCCGATGGTTTTGCCGTGGCCTGTGTGGACGAAGCCCAGTTATTGCGCGAAGGCGGCATCACCCAGCCGATTTTGGTGCTGCAAGGTGCGTACGATGCGGGCGAATGGCAGAAAGCCTGCGAGCTGAATGTGCAGCTGGTATTGCACCACGAAAAGCAGCTGCAAGACCGCCAACAAGCCAAGCTCAATCAACCTGTGCAGGTGTTCTTAAAAATCAACAGCGGCATGAACCGCGTGGGCTTTACCCTCGATCAGGTGGACGCCGTGCTGGCGCAGCTGGCCGAGGATTCGCAGCTGCAATTGCAAACGGTGATGACGCACTTCTCCAGCGCCGACGAGCCTGACAGCCCCGCTTTCGGCGCGCAACTGAGCTACATGGCGTCGCGTGCGTGGCCTGCGCCCTTGTGCCTAAGCAACAGCGCCGCGCTGTACCGCTCGCGCCCGCTAAAAGACAGCATCAGCCGCCCAGGCATCATGCTCTATGGCGCATCACCACTATTAGAAAAAAGCGCCGCCGAGTTGGGGCTAAAACCCGTACTGAGCCTGCGCTCCAAACTCATCAGCACCGCGCGATTAATTTCGGGAATGGGCACGCCCTCGGCCATGGCGGTCACCATCAACGTGAGGTCTTCGGCGGAGGCGAGGCGGCGGCTGGCGTTGTACAACTGCGCGGCTTCGGCCAACGCCGCTTGCGTTTGCTCGAACAGTTGCCGGTTTTCCACCACCACGGCCATTTGTTGCGTCAGCGCCAGATACGGCCGGATTTCGGCCTCCGAGAATTGATGGGGCGCTTCGCCCT
>JAYRHO010000361.1:0-4619 GCA_041907245.1 Saccharospirillaceae bacterium | reverse complement strand
GCTAAGGCCAGCTGCGATAACCAGCCACCATCCTAAGGCTAAAGGCCACCAAGAAATGGCGGGCGGTAAAATAATGTCTTCTAAAGGTAAGCTTGTGTTCATAGTTTTCCCTGCGGCAAGCCCAAGCCTGTTCTAAGCGTTGCCAATGAGGCTGTTGCAGTATTAAAACGGATAAGGGGAATATTGCGTGCCATAAGGCGCATTTTTAAATCGTTATGATTTTTTGCTGCTTGTTGCTTAAATGCGCTGCGGTTTTCTTCAGGGATGCTGTTTAAATAAAACTGCGAATGACCATCGCTGATGGGATAAATGCCAGGCGGTGGTAATTCTTCTTCGAGTGGATCAAAGAGTTGCAAGGCGGTGATGTCGCTGTGACGGCTGATAAAATGCAGTTGCTGTTCGCACTCGCTATCTAGGCCTGAAAAATCGCTGATAAAATACACTTGGCTGCCAGGGCGCGTGACTTGACGTAAATGTTGACACAGTCTGCGCATCGAGGCGCTTTCATCTTGCGCAGGCGTTTTTTCGATTTGACACAGCTCGTTAATAAGATGCAGCACATTTTTTTTGCCTGCTTTGGGGCGCAAGTCCAATTCGCTGTCGTCATTAAAAATCAGTGCGCCGACACGATCACCTGCATTCAATGCAGCCCAAGCCAAAAGCGTGGCAAGATCGGCGGCTAACACCGATTTAAAGGCGCGATGGCTGCCAAAATACATGGCTGCGCGCAGGTCGCAGGCCAATAAAATGGGGCGCTCGCGTTCTTCGTGATAAACCTTGACGTGGGCTTTGCTGGTACGGGCGGTAACGCGCCAATCCACAGTGCGTAAATCATCGCCTGCTTGATAAATACGCACGTCGGAAAAATCCATGCCGCGTCCACGAACTTTGGAGCTGTGCTGCCCTGAAAATTCATTAAAAATTTTCCGCTGTTTGGGCAGCGGCAGCAGCGATGCCAAACGATGCAGGCGCAACAGGTTGGGCAGGGTAATCTGCGCCCCTTGCGAAAATTCAAAATTCAGTTCAGTCATTTAGAGTACAGGAACTCGTGTGAGTAACTCGTTAATGATTTTATTGACGGTCATGCCCGAGGCTTCGGCTTCAAAGCTTAATAAAATACGATGACGCAACACATCGTGTGCCACGGCTTGCACGTCGTCTGGGCTGACGTAATCTCGGCCGTTTAACCAAGCGTGCGCACGAGCGCAGCGGTCTAAGGCAATGCTGCCGCGCGGGCTGGCTCCGTATTCAATCCAGCGTGCTAAATCGGCGTGATAATGCTCGGGTTTGCGGCTGGCCATAATGAGCTGCACTAAATATTTTTCAACGGCTTCGCTCATGTGCAAATTCAGCACGGCTTGGCGTGCGGAAAATAAATCGGCTTGGCTGAGTTTTAGGTCAACAGCTGCGGCTTGATGCTGCGCTTCGCCGCGCGCCAAACGCAAAATTTGCAATTCGGATTGCGCGTCGGGGTAGTCGATCACCACATGCATTAAAAAGCGGTCGAGCTGCGCTTCAGGCAGTGGGTAAGTGCCTTCTTGTTCAATGGGGTTTTGCGTAGCCATGACCATAAAAAGTTCGGGCAATTTGCGCGTGAAACCGCCTACGGTCACTTGGCGCTCGGCCATGGCTTCCAGCAGCGCACTTTGCACTTTGGCGGGCGCGCGGTTGATTTCATCGGCCAAAATTAAATTATGAAAAATAGGGCCAGCTTGAAAATCAAAACTTTGCTGTTGTGGGCGATAGATTTCGCTGCCTGTAATGTCGCCAGGCAGCAAGTCGGGCGTAAATTGCACGCGTTTAAAGCTGCCTTCTAAGTGCTTGGCGAGCGTGTTAATGGCTTTGGTTTTGGCAAGGCCAGGTGCGCCTTCAACCAGCAAGTGGCCATCGCTTAATAAACACACTAATAAACGGTCAACCAAATGCGGCTGGCCGATGATTTGGGCGGTCATGGCGTCTTTAAGGCGCACAAATTCAGACTGTAGTGTCATGTTCGTTATCCAAAACTGAAAGTGAGAGGATTCTAGAGCCTTCTAAACTTGCGTCAACGCGCAAATAGAGCTTAAGGCTTGGTGTAAAGTTCCGTAAGCAGAGAAGTGCTTAGGCGAGCCTGTGCTGTGGAAATGCAGCCACGGCTCAAGCACAATGCAGACGTGTTTTTAATCAGATAATTTTATGCCCAGTATTGTTGTTGACCTTGCTTTAAGTGCTCAGGATTGCCAAGGCTACTATCTCGGACAGATCAAACAGGTCGTTGCGCGCACGGTAGATGGCCGTAACGTGCGCTTTCCTGCCAATATTTTGCAAAAAGTGCTCACGCACGATGGTGTGTACGGTCGTTTTGAAATCGAGTTCGACGACCAAGGCAAGTTCGTGGCTATCACACCTTGGGCGCAAAAGTGAGTATAATGCCGCGCAATTTTACTCTTGAGTGTGGGTTATGAACTGGTATCCATTAAGCCGTGCGGCGCTTTTTTGCTTAAAACCCGAAACCGCGCATGAATTTAGCCTAGAAATGCTGGGTGCGGCCGAGCGCTTAGGGCTGCTTAAAATGCTGACGCCCGCGCTTAAAGAAGAACCTGTCACCGTTGCAGGCATTCGCTTTCCCAATGCCGTGGGCTTGGCCGCAGGCTTGGATAAAAATGGCGACTGCATCGACGCCTTAGCGCGCTTAGGCTTTGGCTTTATTGAGATCGGCACCATCACCCCACGCCCGCAAGCGGGCAACCCCAAGCCGCGTTTGTTTCGCATCCCCGAGCGTCAAGCCATCATCAACCGCATGGGCTTTAACAACAAAGGCGTGGATTATTTGATCGAGCGCGTTAAGGCCGCCAAATATAAGGGTGTGCTTGGGATTAATATCGGTAAAAACTTTGATACCGCCGTCGAAAATGCCGTGTCGGATTATTTGATCTGCTTGGAAAAGGTTTACCCCTACGCTACTTACATTACGGTCAATATTTCTTCGCCCAACACGCCCGGCTTGCGCACTTTGCAGTACGGCGATTCGCTCAAGCAGCTTCTCGCGCCCTTGAAAGACAAACAGCTGGAATTGGCCAAGACGCACGGCTACAAGCCGCTGTTTGTTAAAATTGCGCCCGATATGAGTGACGATGAAATTCGTTTGGTGGCGCAAACGCTGCTTGAAAACCAAATGGACGGCGTGATTGCCACCAACACCACCTTGTCGCGCGAAGGCGTGGCAGGCTTGCCGTACGCCAACGAGGCGGGCGGTTTGAGCGGTGCGCCTGAGCTGGCGCTGGCCAACCACACACTTGAAGTATTGTGCCAAGCCTTGGCGGGGAAAATCCCTGTGATTGGCGTCGGCGGTATTACTCAGGGTGCGGACGCTGCGCAAAAAATGCGTTTGGGTGCCAGCCTTGTGCAAGTGTATTCAGGCTTTATTTACCAAGGCCCTAAGCTGATTGCCGATTCGGTCGCAGCGATTGCGCGCTTGAAATAAAAAAGCCCCTTGCGGGGCTAAAAGAGAGTGGTGAGTGGAGAGCGGTGTTTACATCATGGCCATTCGGTGAATGCCAGAAACGCCAGTGAAGCCGTCCCAATGGTCGGCACGCCCAGTGCGCCAGCCCGCTAACCACGCATCGCGTTGTAGGCTTTCACTGGTGGGGGCTAGGTCTTTCGAGCGGCGTTCAACGCCTGCGCGATAACCACGGGAAAAAGCTCGTTCTTGCTGATCGCGTTTCTGTTTTTTCATAAATCGCATCCTCGCTTTAGTTAACAGATCGTCGTGCTTGACAGAAAGCTGACAAAGCCGACGAAGCTTTGTTTTAGCAAAGATAAAAAAGTTTAGACACTTTCAAAAGTTTATAAGTGGCCTGTTTCTAACAGCCAAAACCTATTACCAACCGAGATTTTCTTTTATGTACAACCCCACTTCCGATGAAAAATACACTTGGCTGGCGACCTGCGCCAAAGGTATTGAGCCGCTTATGGCGGAGGAAATCAGAAACTTAGGTGGTGAAGTTGAAAAGGAAACTCACCTGGGGGTGATTTGGCATGGAAATTTACAGCTGGCCTACCGTTTTTGTTTGTGGAGCCGACTGGCCAGCCGTTTGCTTTTGCCCTTACATGAAAGTCAGGTAGACAATGTCGACGAAATGTATCAAGCGGCGCTTTCGGTGAATTGGCCCGAAATTTTCGCGCTGAAATCGACCTTTCGCATCGACTTTCATGGCCAGTCTTCTTTTATCAATAACACGCAGTTTGGTGCGCAAAAAATCAAAGATGCGGTGGTGGATCGCTTCCGTGAGGAAAAAGGCCTGCGCCCCACCGTGGATAAACAAGGTGCGGTGCGCATCGAAGCTCAGCTGCGCAAAGGCCGCATTGCGCTGTATTTCAATTTTTCAGGCGAAAGTTTGCACCGTCGTGGCTATCGTTTACAGCCAGGTAAAGCACCCCTGAAAGAAACTTTGGCGGCGGCGTTGCTGCTGCGTGCAGGCTGGCCAAGTTACGCAGCAGAAGGGCAACATTTGATTGACCCCATGTGCGGCTCGGGCACTTTTCTAATGGAGGCGGGCATGATGGCCGCCGAGATTGCTCCTGGTTTAAATCGGGTGCTGTGGGGCTTTGAGGCGTGGCTTGGGCATCAGCACCCTGTG
>JAYRHO010000360.1:0-3741 GCA_041907245.1 Saccharospirillaceae bacterium | reverse complement strand
CACCTCACAAGCGCGCGTTAACGCCTTTAAACCTTCAATGGCCGCCAACAGCTCCATACGGTTGTTGGTCGTGAGCAATTCACCGCCCCACAATTCTTTTTCTTTGCTGCCATAACGCAGCAAAGCCCCCCAGCCACCAGGCCCTGGATTGCCTTTGCAGGCACCGTCGGTAAACAAGTACACCTTCATGAATTACACGCTATTCGTTATGCGCTTGTTTGGCTGTTGCCACAGGCAAAACAAAGCGATTATTTAATAAAGGACGACGAGCGGCACGAATGGCTGTCATACCCGCCACTGTCTTTCTGGCCACCACCAAATTTAAGTTGGCAGGAACCCAAGCATTACCCGCCATAACACGATCAGCCCGACGCGCCATCCGCTCTGCACCTAGGCTTAACGGCCACAAATGCCCACAAGCAAAGCGCTGCTCCACGCGCATATCCAACAGCAACAACCAATCTTGCAAACGAGAGTTCGCCACGGGCTGCATCATCCAGGGTAAATTGCTGGATAGGTTATGCAGCCAGCGCCAACCACCCCATAAGCTATGCGGGTTAAACCCCATAATAATGAGGTAACCATTTGGCACTAAGCAGCGCGTGGCTTCGCGCAACAGTTGGTGCGGCTGCGTACTCATATCAATGGCATGCTGCAACACAATGACATCCACGCAAGCATCGGGCAAAGGCCAAGTATCCTCGTCAATTAACGCCTGAACCTGTGCACGCGAATCCGACCACGGCAAGCCCAAACGGAAACAATGCGCAGCTCGGCTGCTTTTTAAAAACTTAGGATTAGGATCGACGCCCAAATACAACAAATGCTGTCCACGAAGCTGCTTGACCCAGTGCCGCAACCAACCCGACTCCAACACCATAAGCCGTGTAGCCGCTTTACTTTCAAGCCATTTCGCAGTCTGCTCAGGCTTAATCATATTCGGTTGGTTGAAGATCATTTACTGGGAATCCTTGCTCATCGCTGCTAGCCTCATTAGACTTACCCTGTTCTCTATATTATGTGACTATTTATGAAGGCGATTATTTTATACGTACAAGCCGCAGCCAGCGTTTTACTTTTAAGCGCCTGTAGCCATATTGGCAGCAAAGCCAACTCCCCCGAATACCTCGACAGTGCCAGCGAAAATAGACTGAGCATTGAAGAATGGCAACCTGAAAATGCCCAAGTAAATCATCATGAAACCATCTGGACGCGCATTATCGCAGCTTATCAGCTGGATATTAATATTGAAAATCCACAAATTACGGCGCAGCTCAACTGGTACAAAGCCCGCCAAGATTACTTGGATCGTGTTACCGAGCGCGGTGAACGCTACTTGCACTACATCGCCGAACAAATTGAAGCGCGCAATATTCCAGGTGAAATAGCCCTGCTGCCGATCGTTGAAAGCGCCTTTGAGCCCTTTGCTTACTCCCACGGCCGAGCATCAGGCGTGTGGCAATTCATTCCCGCCACAGGGCGCGACTTTGGTCTGCGCGAAGATTGGTGGCAAGACGGGCGCCGCGATATTCGCGCCTCCACCGAAGCTGCGCTTACTTATCTAGACAGCCTACAGCGTGAGTTTAATGGCGACTGGTTGCTGGCTTTAGCCGCCTACAACTCAGGTGCAGGAACCGTACGCAAAGCCATGCGCGCTAACCGCGCCAAGGGCAAAAACGTGGATTTCTGGTCGCTGAACCTGCCTCGTGAAACTCGCGACTACGTCCCAAAACTGATCGCTCTTGCCAAACTGGTACGCAACCCCGAACAATACGGCGTCACCCTCGCTCCCATCCCCGATGAACCCTATTTTGCGGCCGTTGCCACGGGCGGACAGATCGATCTTGCGCAAGTAGCTGAACTGGCACAAACCTCCGTGGATGAGATCTATCATCTCAATCCCAGCTACAGCCGTTGGGCAACACACCCCGATGGTCCGCATGAGATTCTTATCCCTTATGAACAACAAGCCGCCTTTGCTGAAAACATCGCGCAACTTCCCTTAAGTGAGCGCGTTAAATGGCAAAACTATAAGGTCAAGCAAGGTGATACGCTCAACAGCATCGCTCGTCACTTCCAAACCACCCCCGACGTGCTAAAGACAGTCAACAAGCTGCATAAAACGGCGCTACGCAAGGGACAAGATTTACTGATTCCAAGTTCGATGCTTGCGGCTAACGAATACTCGCAAAGCGCCAATCAACGCTTAGAGCGCCTGATTACGGCTCGCCAGCCTGCCAATACCGTACGCAACGAACACAGCGTCAGCAGTGGCGAAACCTTCTGGAATATCGCCAAACGCTATAAGGTCGGTGTAAAAGAACTAGCACGCTGGAATGGCATGGCTCCCAAAGACCCACTCAAAGCAGGGCAAAAAATTGTGGTGTGGAGCACAGAAAAACAAGCGAAAAGTTTTGCAGCGCCCTTAGAGCGCGAAAAAGTTGTCCGCAAAATCAGCTACAAAGTACGCTCTGGCGACTCTCTGGCGCGGATTTCTCAAAAATTTAATGTCAACATTGCCGATGTGCAGCGCTGGAATCCCAATCAAAAGCAAAGCAAATACCTGCGCCCAGGCCAGGTATTGACCTTGCACGTCAATGTCATTCGTTAAGACATAGACTCTTGCCCCAAGTGAAATTGGCAAACAGAGCCAATTTCACTATGGTAGCCCCTCTAAAAATCACAAAAGGAAAAACTCATGGGCATGTTAACGGGTAAAAAAGCGCTTATTGTTGGCGTTGCCAGCAAGCTGTCGATCGCAGCGGGCATCGCCGAAGCCTTTCGTCGCGAAGGTGCCGAACTGGCTTTTACCTATCAGGGTGAAAAACTCAAAGAACGCGTCGAGAAAATGGCCGCTGAATGGGGCTCACATATTTGCCTGCCCTGTGATGTGGCCTCCGATGAGGAGATTGCTGCTGTTTTTGCAGAGCTGGAAAAACAATGGGGTCAGCTGGATATTTTAATTCACGCCGTCGGTTATGCCCCAGCCCAAGAGCTGGATGGGGATTATCTGGCCGTTACCACCCGCGAAGGCTTTCACATTGCGCACGACATCAGTGCCTACAGCTTTGTCGCCTTGGCCAAAGGAGCTCGCCCATTGATGCAAGGCCGTAATGCCGCCATGCTCACCCTCACCTATCACGGCTCACAGCAAACCCTACCCAACTACAACGTCATGGGGCTGGCTAAAGCGGCACTGGAAGCCTCTGTACGCTATTTAGCAGGCAGTGTTGGGCGCGAAGGCATTCGCGTTAATGCGATCTCCGCAGGCCCTATTCGCACGCTGGCGGCCTCGGGCATTAAAAGCTTTCGCAAGATGCTCAAGCGCAACGCGGAGCGCGCACCGCTTGGCCGTAATATCACCATCGAAGAAGTGGGTAATACCGCAGCCTTTCTGTGCTCGGATTTGGCCTCAGGCATTACCGCGCAAACCCTGTATGTGGACGGCGGCTTTAACAGCTGTGCCATGAGCCTAGAAGAAATGGCGGATAAAAACGGCGAGGAATAAGTCACTTCGCCCCATAAAAAAAAGCCTTACGCAATGCGTAAGGCTTTTTTTTGCCTGAGTTACTTGGTGACTTCGGTGACCGAACGTGACCAAGCCTGATAACTTAGCACATCACCACGGCCACGCGTATAGCGACTGCCGTCGGCTAAAGGAGCCTCTACCGCTGTATCTTGCCAAGATTTGGCCTGAACTTTAGTCAGATTGACAACCAAATAGCTGCCTTGGTTGGGAAT
>JAYRHO010000359.1:0-4066 GCA_041907245.1 Saccharospirillaceae bacterium | reverse complement strand
GTTTGGATTGGAATATCAATGCCAAGCAGCGATTGTCCTTGGATGTAGACAGCTATCGTCAAGAGTACGATAACAGCCCACTGCCTGACGGCACTTTCCCGCTGGGCACGGTAGACAGTATCAATACCATTTGGCGTCAAGGCGGGGTGTGCGAAGGCTTTAGCCCCAGTTCAGGTGGCAATCAGGCGGCTAAGTGCGCGGCAGGTGGCGGTACTTGGCATGCCCGCGCCGAGCCGCGTGCAGGCTATGCCAAAGAGCAAGAGTTTACCCGTGATACTTGGGCGCTGACCCATAACGGCGATTGGGATTTCGGCCACAGCTTGGTGTCCTTGTCGTACGTTGACACCAACAACAATGGCCGCACCTTGCCCTTTACTGTGGCCGAGCGTCAAGAGTTGCTGCAAATGATGCAGGGCACTGGCCGCTACGCCAGCATGACGGTGGATGAGCGCAAGGCGCTCGCCGAAGACACCTTCTTGCCGCGCGCCAAACGCGTCATGGAAAGCGAGCAATATGTGTTAGACACCAAGCTCGATATGCCCTTTGAACTCTTTGGTCAGCACACCGCTGTGCTGGGCAGTCAGATTACTCGTGGCCAATTAAACGACGGCGTTTTTGGCCGTGAAGTGGGCTCGGCCAACCAAGCTCAGGATCACAATATGTGGTCGGTATTTGCTGAAGATACTTGGTTCATCGTTCAGCCTTTTGCGCTGACGGCAGGCCTCCGTTACGACAACCACGAAGTCTTTGGCGATGCCGTCAGCCCACGTTTGTATGGCGTATATAACATCAACCACAACTGGACAGTAAAAGGCGGTGTCAGCACGGGCTTTAAAACGCCCAATACCACCGACTTGTACGAGGGCGTGGTGGGTTTTGGCGGCCAGGGCACGACGCCGTTCTTTGGTAACCCCGATTTAAAACCTGAAACCAGTACCAGCTCCGAGCTGGCACTGTATTGGCAGGCCGATGCTGGGCACGGCTTTAACCTGACGCTGTTTCAAAATACCTTCAAAGACAAAATCTCCAGCCAGCCCTGCGGGCCTACCACCGCTTACGTTTGTGCCAGCGCGGGGGATTACGCCACGTTGAATTACGCCAACAGCAGCAAAACCGTCAATATCGATGAAGTGCAGCTGCAAGGGGCGGAAGTGGCAGGGCGCGCGCAATTGTTGGACAGCCTCGCGCTGCGCGCCAATTACACCTACACCGACAGCGAGCAAAAGAGCGGAGCTAAAGAAGGCCAGCCTTATGGCAATATCGCTAAACACATGGCCAACAGCACCTTGGATTGGCAAATGTTGGATAGCTTTGGCCTGTTCCTTACGGTGGAATACCGCGATAAACGCTTCCGTAGCTGGGATACCGTGGCCAATAAAGCCTTGTATTACAAAGCCTATGAGGTGCTGCACCTAGGCTTTCATTACCAAATCCTTGAAAGCCTGCGTTTAAGTGGCCGCATCAACAACCTTTGGATCAGGATTTCACAGGCTTTAAACCCGTCTTTAACGACGCCAATAACGACGGCGATTATTTGGACACCTACGAAATCAGCTATTTGGATGACTACAACAACAAAGACAAGCGCCGTAATTACTGGCTGAGCCTGAATCTGGCCTTCTAAGGTTTTGCAAGCACGAGCGGCAAATAAAAAGCATTCTCATTTGTGTTTGGCTCTGCTACACTCGCGCCCGATTTCGCCGCCCCTGTTTGGGTGGCGCGGGTGCAACAACGAGAGGGGATATGGGCAAGCTCAGTTTTGGCAGCCTAAGACAATGGCATTGGATCAGTTCGGCGCTGTGCTTGGTGGGTATGCTGCTTTTTGCGGTTACGGGCATCACCTTAAATCACGCCGCCGATATTCCCGCCACACCCAAGGTGCAGAAACTTGAGATCACTCTTAGCCCTGCGCAGCGGCAATTGCTGCAAGGAAAAACAGCAGGTTCTTTGCCTTTGGCGCTGAGAAGAATGCTGTGGGATAAGCACCAGTTGGATATTCCTGCGCATGATGCCGAATGGACAGCAACCGAGCTGTATTTGGCACTGCCCAAGCCCGGTGGTGATGCTTGGCTGAATATCGACTTTGAAAGCGGAGAATTGCTTTACGAAAACACCGAGCGCGGCGCGATTGCCTATTTAAATGATTTACACAAAGGCCGTAATACGAGCCTAGCGTGGATTATTTTTTTGGATGTTTTTGCGCTCTTGTGTTTGCTGTTTTCGCTTTCGGGCTTGTGGCTTTTGTGGCGTTACGCCAAGCAACGCCCCAGCACTTGGCCTTGGGTTGGTTTGGGTTTTTTAGTACCCGTGCTTATCGTTATTTTAACCATTCATTGAGGATGAATTATGAAAAAAAATCGGTGGCTTATGGCGCTGCTACTGGGCGGTTTTATAGGGTCTTTAGCGCAGGCGCAAGAGTTGGAAATTCGTGTGGAATTACCCAAGCTTAATGTGGCGGAATATCACAAGCCTTATTTGGCTTTGTGGCTAGAAGACGAGCAGGGCGCTCATGTGGCCAATATTGCTTTGCTTTACGATGCAAAAATGCGCAACAACGAAGGCGAAAAATGGCTCAAAGATTTACGTCAGTGGTGGCGTAAGTCGGGGCGCACCTTGGCCTTTCCAATCGATGGTGTGACAGGTGCAACCAAAGGCCCTGGCGTGCACCATTTTACTTTCACCTTGCCGCAAAATTTACATGCAGGAAATTATCAAGTGCGTGTTGAAGCCGCACGCGAAGTCGGTGGCCGAGAGCTGGTAACCTTGCCAGTTACTTTGCCTGTTAAAAAATCCGTGGAAATCCAAGAGTCAGGCCAAAGTGAATTGGGCGCTGTTTCTTTATTGCTGAAACCCTAAGGAGTGTTGCCATGAAAATCTCTTTACTAAAACCCTTGTTGCTTGCCACCTTGCTTGCCAGTGCGATGACAGCTCAGGCGCATCGTGCGTGGATTTTACCCGATGTGACAGTGCTTTCAGGTGAAGCGCCCAGCGTTACCTTTGATATGGCGGTATCCAACAGTTTATTTAATTTTGACCATGTGCCTGTTGGTAACGCCAGTTTAATTATTCACACTCCCAACGGTGAGCTGGTTGAACCTGAAAATCTTTTCACGGGTAAATTTCGTACCGTATTTGATTTAACACTTAAAAAAGAAGGCACTTACCATATAGCTATCGCAAGCCAAGGGCTTTTTGCGAAATGGGAAGATGATGCAGGGAAAATGCAGTTTTATCCTAAGCGCGGTGAAAGTTTTAAGCAGGATGAGTTTGAAAAAATCGTACCCAAAAGCGCAAATAAATTAGAGATAGTGCAAAACTCTCGCCGCGTCGAAACCTTTGTAAGTTTAGGCAAGCCCAGTGCCTTTACGCTGACACAAAAGGGCTTGGAATTAAAAGCCGTAACCCACCCCAACGATTTGTTCGTAGGAGAAAAAGCCAAGTTTCAATTTCACATGGATGGTAAAGCGGTAGAGGGTGTGGAGGTTTCAGTGATTCGTGAAGGCACGCGTTATCGTAACGACCAACAAGAGCTTAAATACCGCAGCGATAAAAACGGTGAGATTGAAATTCAGTGGCATGGCGCAGGGCGTTATTATTTAGCGGCCAGCTACAAAGACAATCAAGCCCAAAAACCCGCCAGTGCGCGTGCAGGCAGCTACGCGGCGGTATTTGAGGTTTTACCTGAGTAATCTTTATGCGGCGAGCCAATCGCCGCTTTATTTCTATGGTTAATTACACCCCGCTCGTTCATGCGCTCGCTTGGCTTTTGGCGTATCTTGCATTGCTCTTGTGGAGCTTTCGTGTGTCGCTGTTTAAGAGGGAAAAGCCTACGCTTAGTGCGCGTATTTTTGCTTATGCCAGTATGGGTGGAACGGCACAAAAATTGGCCGAGCAGCTTGCACAAGCGCATCAGACGCCAGCCTTTTCTTTAAACTCTCTAACCTGTAAAACACTTGGTCAAGCGCAAGAGTTATTTATTGTTGCCAGCACCTACGGCGAAGGTGAAGCGCCCGATAATGGCCGCTTATTTGCCGAACAGCTGGCAGGAAATACGGGTGATTTATCC
>JAYRHO010000358.1:0-10081 GCA_041907245.1 Saccharospirillaceae bacterium | reverse complement strand
GTGCTCTTGCAGCTCGGGCTTTTCAATTTCGGCCAAGGCTTTGGCGACGCGCTTGTAGCTGTCGTCGATGCTTTGATCCACCGCTTGGCCGTCTTTGGTTTTTAAACGGTATTTGGTGTTCCAAATGTCCTCGGAGGCGCTTTGCAAGGGAATAGTAAGAGCGCTGCTGCGCATGGCTTTGGCCTGAGTGATGTCGGTCATGACGGTTCTCCTTAACACCAGATATTGTGCTGAGCTGGTAAGATTTTGGGCGGAAACTACTAGATGTTGTTATAGAGCGGCGATTTTAATCTATAGGTAGCGTTCAGCCAATCGCCAGAACAGTCTCTACCCCAAAAAACTCAGGACTTTTTCGCAGTTGGCACTCAATGCGCTAAGGTGCAAAGCGCTCTCTTTTGCTTGGGTGTGACCGAGAGCCTCTTAAGCTGCGCGGCCTTGGCTACGCGCCCAAACATTTACAGGCTATGCTTAGCCCTTAAAGCAAATAAGGAGAAAAACCATGCTGCGTGTTGCTATTAACGGCTATGGCCGTATCGGAAGAAATATCGTTCGTACTTTGTTCGAACGTGGGCTGCACAACAAGGTGCAAATTATCGCCATTAACGATTTGGGCGATGCACGCACCCTGGCTCATCTCACCTGTTTTGATTCCACCTTTGGGCGCTTTTTTACGCCCGTGGAGCTGCACGAAAAAATGCTGAAAATCGGCAAACAAGAAATCCAGCTGTTCAGTGAAACCGATGTCGCCAATCTGCCTTGGCATAACTTGAATATCGACGTGGTACTGGAATGTACGGGCAAGGCCAAAAAGCGCGACTTTGCCGAAGCGCACATTAATGCAGGCGCAAAAGCGGTGTTGCTGTCGCATCCGCTCGATAGCGCCGATGCCACTGTGGTCTTTGGTGTAAACCATGAGCAGCTGAAAAAAGACAAACAAAAAATCGTTTCCAATGCGTCTTGCACCACCAACTGCCTCGCGCCTTTGGTAAAAGTGCTGCACGACGCCGTGGGCATCGAGCAAGGGCTGATGACCCCAGTGCACTCCTACACCAACGACCAAAACCTGATCGACAAAAGCCACAGCGACCTCTACCGCGCACGCGCGGCAGCGGCGTCTATTATCCCCACCAGCACAGGCGCGGCGAAAACCATCGGCTTGGTTATTCCTGAGCTAAAAGGCCGCCTCGATGGTTTGGCGGTGCGCGTGCCGACCATCAACGTCTCTTTAGTGGATTTGAGTTTTACCGCCAAAAAAGCCACCACGGTGGAGGCCATCAATCAGGCGCTCAAAGAAGGAGCCAAGCAGTTTCCTGCCAATGTGATGGAATGCAACGAGCTGCCTTTGGTGTCCTGCGACTTCAACGGCTACCCCGTTTCCTGTGTGGCCGACCTCACCCAAACGCGCGTGCAGGGCGACCATTTAGTGAAGGTGCTGGCTTGGTACGACAACGAATGGGCCTTTGCCAACCGCATGCTCGACACCCTGATGGCATGGCAGCTTTAGCCTTTTATCAAAAACGAAAGATGGAGCGCAATGCACCATAAGAGATGGAGCGCAATGCGCTCCGCTACGGTTTCCGTCATCCTGTGCGAGTGCGTCGTCATCCTGCGCGAAGTCGCAGGATCTACAGGGTCGTCATGGATTCCGCAACTGCGTGCGGAATGACGGAGATCCATCGGTTGGGCGTTGGAGGTTGTGCGTAGAGACGGCCAACTTCTAGTCGTCTTTTTCCAAAGGCGGGTTGTCCTCTAAGGGCATTAGGCTGGGGGAATCCATGTCATCGAACTGGCCTTTGTTCACCGCCCAAAAAAACAGCGCCACCGCGCCCGCCAGCAGCAGCAACGACAGCGGTATCATCACCAAAATAATGTTCATGTTAACGTCCAATACGCAGTGCATTGAGCACCACGACCAGCGAGCTTAACGACATAAAAATTGCCGCCAGCCAAGGTGGAATAAAGCCCAAGGCCGCCGCAGGCATGGCCAAGGTGTTGTAGGTTATCGCCCAGCGCTCGTTTTGGCGCAGGATTTTTTGCGTTTGCGCGGCGATTTGGCGGATATAGAGCAAATTGCTGAGCTTGCCATCGCAAAGCAGCACATCGGCGTTGGCCTGTGCCAGCTCCGCACCGCCCGTCAGTGCCACCGAAACGTCCGCGCCCGCCAGCACGGGCGCATCGTTGCTGCCATCTCCCACCACCAGCACGCGCTCGCCGTTTTGATGGAGCGCCTGAATAAAGTGCAGTTTTTGTTCGGGCAACTGCCTGCCTAAATAACGCGAAATGCCAAGCTGCTGTGCGATTTTTTGCACGCGCGGCTGGCTGTCGCCACTTAATATGGCGCAGCCTAGGTTGTCGTTTTTAAGCTGAGTGACCATCAAAATGGCATCGGTGCGCAGCTTTTCATCTAGGTTAAAGCTGGCTAGCAAACGCCCATCTTCGCCCAGCACTAAGGGCGCATCACCTAGGCTTGCGGCCACATTAGCATCTAAAGCAAAACGCGCTTGCCCTAGGCGAAGCTTGCGCCCAAGTACCACGCCCTCAAGCCCCAAACCTGGAAAAGACTGCACTTGCGTAACGGCCAATAAGGGCAGGGTATTGGCCGCGACCAAAGCGCGCGATAACGGATGCTGGCTTTCGCGGGCAAGGCTGGCCGCCAGCTGCAAGGCTTGGGCATCGGCCTGCTCACCACGCAGCAGCGGCTCGGTCAAAGTGCCGGTTTTATCAAATGCCACCGTAGTAATTTGCGTCAGAGTTTCTAAGGCATCGGGTTTGACCACCAGCACATTGCGCTTGGCCAACACTCCCAAGGCGCGAGTGATGGCCGCAGGCGCTGCCAAGCCCAAAGCACAGGGGCAAGCCACCACCAGCAGGGCAATGGTCGCTTCGAGGGCGCGGCTGGAGTCGTACCACAGCCAAGCAGCCAAAGTAATAGAGCTGACCACCAGCACGCGCAGCACAAAGTTGGCGGTAATGCGCTCGCTGCGGCGGCTTAGCCTTGGCCTTTGTGTTTGTGCCTGCGTAGAAAGGTGCGCCAAGGTCGCAAGGAAAGTGTCTTTGCCCACCTGGGTCACGCTCATATCCAGCGGGCCTTCGAGCACCAAGCTGCCTGCAACAATGGCATCGCCTTGTAGGCGCTGGCGCGCGCTGGCTTCGCCTGAAAGCAGCGCTTCGTCCAGCAAGGTGCGCGGGCTAAGCAGTACGCCGTCGGCAGGCACATGCGCGCCTTCCATCACTCGCACCTGATCGCCTGCTTGCAACTCGGTGACGGGGATTTGCTCCAGCCTGCCATCGGCCAACAGCCGCTGCGCAAAGCTTGGGGTAAGACGCACCAAGGCATCGGCGTTGTCCACCGCATGATGGCGCGCACGCATTTCCACATAGCGGCCAATCAATAAGAAAAACACCAGCATGGTGACGGATTCAAAATAAACCTCACCTTGATGCATCAAGGCTTGATAGACGCTGGTGCTAAACACCGCCGTGATGGCAATGGCGATGGGGGCATCCATGTTAAGCATGCGCACTTTCAGCGCTTGCTTAGCGCCGTGGAAAAAAGGCGCGGCACTGTAAAACACCACAGGAATCGACACCAAAAAACCCAGCCAACGAAACAGCTCTTTGGTGCCTTCAGGCAGCTCGCTGAGGTTTTCCATATAAAGGACAAAGGCGTAAGTCATCACCTGCATCATGGCAAAACCCGCTACCAGCAGGCGTTTGAGCAGGGTGCGGCTTTCGTCGCTGCGGGCATTGCTAAGGCTGTCTGCGGTTAAAGGTCTGGGGCGATAGCCCGCTTGCTGCAAGGCTTGCAGAATGGTTACTAACGACACACGCTCGCTGTCGAAGGTAAAAATCGCGCGGCGTGTCACTGGGTTGATCTGAATCTGGCTGACGCCGCCTAGTTTCAGCAGCACGCGCTCGATCAGCCACACGCAGCCCGCGCAGTGCATGCCGTCCATCAGTACGCACACTTCCCACAAGCCCTTCCCTTTACTGCGCAACACCTGCTGCAACAGCGCAGGGTTTTGCCAAGCCGCCAAAGACTCCTCGCCTAACTGGCGCTGCGATGCCCCCGCACGCAAACGGTAAAAATCACTAAGGCCCGTGCTGTCTATCCACTGCGCGGTTTTAAGGCAATGCTCGCTGCACACGGGGCGCGCTTTGCCTGCAACCCAGGCTTGCAAAGTGACACCCTGCGGGATGGCTTCACCACAGTGGTAGCAAGGTTTAACCGCAAGGGAAGCGTTCACTTTGTCGGCTCGGCAGGTTTGGCGGCAGGTTCAGACAAGGGCATTCCCAGAATGTGGGTCAGCTCTTTGCTTTGGGGTTTGGCTGTTAGAGCGTCGCTGGCGTGCTTGTGCCCGAGCACTGCCAAATGAACTAACCCTGCCACAAGCAGCAGGGTTAAAAAGAGGCCGACCCAAAGCACAGGAACGGAGTACCAAGCAGGCTTAGTACTTATCGTGGCGGGGTTATTGTTCGCCTGCGGCGACGGCTTGTTCGGTGTTGTCATGGCTTAATACCCATGCGGCCAGCACTTTAATTTGATCTTGATTTAAGCGGCTCGACCACGCAGGCATCACACCTTGAAGGCCTTTGTCGATACTGTGATGCACAGTTTCAAAGCTTGAACCATAGAGCCAGTCGCCGTCGGTGAGGTTGGGCGCACCCAGCATCGGGTTGCCTTTGGCATCTTGGCCATGACAGGCCGCACAAGTGCCCGCAAAGACTTCTTTGCCTGCGGCGGCGGCTTTGGCGTCTTGATCTAGGCCAGACAAACTTAACACATAGTGCGCGGCGTTATTGACGCTTTCTTCGCCCAAAGCGCTCCAGCTGGGCATAGTGCCAGAGCGGCCGTTGGTGATGCTGTTGATAACATCGGTGCTTTTACCGCCATAGAGCCAAGTGTTGTCGGTGAGGTTGGGCGCACCGACCACATGGTTACCTTTGGCATCGTAGCCGTGGCAGGCCGCGCAGTTGTCGCCAAACAAACGACGACCCAGCTGCATAGCTTCGGGGTTTTTGCTCAAAGCCAGCACCGATTCACTGCGAATGTCATCCAAAAGCGTAGTCATGCGCGCATTTTGCCCAGCAACTTCGTCTTGCAGCTGGCCGTAGGATGTCCAATTTTGCGAGCCTTTATAAGAGCCAAAGCCTGGATATTGCGTCAGGTAAATAAAAGCGGCGATAAAAGACAAAGTAGACATGATCAACCACCATTTTGGCAGAGGATGCAGCCCTTCTTTGATTTCACCATGCGCCCAAGAATGCCCTGTCGTACCGTCTTCTTCGGTTGGAATCTGAACCTTGGGCGCCCACAGGAATAAAAAGAAAATAGTGACGTAGTTAATGACCACTAAGGCCATAATCCAGCCAGACCAGAATCCACTCATAGTGAGTTCCCCTTGTTCTCATCGTTGCGTACTGAGCCTGACAATTCGTCTTCCATAGGAATGCCAGCCATACGATCAAATACATTTTTATGGCGTTTGCGCCACGCCCATACCCAAATACCGATAAAGGTGGCCATCATGGCGACGGTAATCACGCCATGTAGGTTGCCATCAAATTCGCTCATAGCTTGTGCCCCTTGTCGTGTTCGCCCGCATTTTGTGGGCGATTGTCGATACCCAAGCCTTGCAGGTAAGCAATCATGGCGTCCATCTGGGTTTTGCCTTCAAGCTTGCTAGGAGCGCTGGCTATTTCTTCGTCACTGTAAGGCGCGCCTAAAAGACGCATGGCGCGCATACGGCTTTGGATCAGCTCGGCATCAATACTCAAATCTTCCAGCCAGTTGTATTTGGGCATGTTGGATTCAGGCACAACCGCGCGCGGATCGCGTAAATGCTCCAAGTGCCAAGCGTTGGAGTACTTACCACCCACACGAGCGAGGTCTGGGCCAGTGCGCTTTGAACCCCATTGCATGGGGCGGTCGTAGAAGGATTCTTGTGCCAAGGACACCGCGCCATAGCGCTGGGTTTCAAAGCCTAGGTTGCGAATCATCTGCGAATGGCACAGGTAGCAGCCGCTGTGGACGTAGGTTTGAAAGCCCGCTAAACGCAATGGATCGTAAGGCTTTACATCGGCGGCTTCGATTTTATTGGCCGCGACAAACAAAGGCGTAATTTCAGCCAAGCCACCAAAGGACACAAACACGGCGGTCAGCACACCCAAGAGCCAGGTTTTCTTTTCAATCGCTTCAAAGTATTTAAAGTTCATGGCTTGGCTCCTTAGTAAGCATGCGCGGTTTGAGTTGAACCATGGCCGTGGTCATCGACTGGCACAGGAATAGGAGCGACTTTGCCTTGGCGTGCATCGGCCGAGGTTTTCCACATATTCCAAGCCATGATGGCCATGCCTGTTAGCACTAATGTTCCACCCAAGGCACGCACCACATACAGGGGTTTGATCGTGACCAAGCTATCCAAGAAGCTGTACAGCAAAGTGCCATCGGCACCGATTTCCCGCCACATCAAGCCTGCGGTAATACCCGCCGCCCACATAGCAATCACATAAAGCAACGTGCCAATCAAATGCAGCCAGAAGTGCCAAAACATGGCTTTTTTGGAGTGCATTTCGGTGCGGCCTAAAATGCGCGGAGCCATGGCATACAGAGAGCCGATAGTGATCATCGCCACCCAGCCCAAAGAGCCTGAGTGCACGTGCGCCACTGTCCAATCGGTGTAGTGCGACAAAGAGTTCACGGTTTTATCGGCCATGATGGAGCCTTCCATGGTGGAAGCCCCGTAGAAAATCAGAGACATCACCATAAACTGCGCGGCTGGGTCTTCTTTTACGCGCTGCCATGCACCGCTGAACGTCATCAGACCGTTGGCGGCTGAACCCCAGCTGGGCATAACCAAAATAATAGAGAAAGCCATGCCTACGGATTGCACCCAGTCTGGCAAAGCGGTGTACATCAGGTGGTGCGCACCCGCCCACATATACACAGAAATCAGCGCCCAGAAATTCACAATAGAGAAGCGATAACTCCACAGCGGCTGTTGCGCTTGGCGCGGCACGAAGTAGTACATCATGCCCAAAAAGCCTGCGGTCAGAATAAAGGCCACGGCATTGTGGCCGTACCACCACTGCGCCATGGCATCGACCACGCCCGAATAAAGCGGAATGGAGCGCGTCCAAGAAATTGGCACAGCGAGGTTATTGATAATATGCATCAAGGCCACAGCGATGATGAAAGCGCCGTAGTACCAGCAAGCCACATAGATGTTGCTAATGCGGCGACGCGCCAAAGTACCAAAAAAGACGATGGCATAGCTGATCCAGACCACCGCAATCAAAATATCGATAAACCATTCAGGCTCGGCGTATTCCTTACTTTGGGTAAGGCCAAAAGGCATGGTGGTCATAGCCAACACACAGCACAGCTGCCAGCCCCAGAACACAAATTTGGCCAAGCCGCCGTAGGCTAAACGCACATGGCCTGTGCGCTGGGCAATATAAAAGCTCGTGCCCATCAAAGCGCTGACGCCAAAGGCCAAAATAATGCCAAAGGTATGGTTGGGGCGCAGACGACCAAAAGTAAGAGCAGGGATATCGGCATTCAAGTTAGGCCAGTACAGTTCGGCGGCAACGATCACCCCCATCAACATACCGATCAATGCCCAAATGATAGAGGCATAAAGAAATAGCCTAACGATGTCATCGTTATAGGTTTCCTGAGTTTGCATAAGAACCTCGTGCAAGCGTGGCCTAGCCCTTTCGTAGAAAAGAGTAAGTGATTTGTAAAGAAAAGTAGTTTTCGCGTTTATTTTAGCGAATGGCAGGCCGTTTTCCAGAAAAACTTGATTTAGATTAAGCCTAAATGGTTATTTTTATGCTAGCCCAGACTTCCACCAAGGAGGTATGAGGGTTTTACTCATAAGTCACCCAAATCGGCTCTGGTTTAAAAATAAATTAAAAGGTTTTTCTTGCTTTATTAAATTAGCAAGATTAATCTTGCAAAACATAGTGCAAGGCCAAAGCCAAACGCTAAAACTCAACCCCATGGAAAAAGAAGGTACTTATGAAAACTTACATCCAAACCGCCCTCTTTGCTGCTTGCTTAGGTTCATTGGCTGCCACTCCTGCTTTGGCCGAAGAGCACGCACACAGCACCACGCAAAACCAACAAATCATCAATATGTTCGGCGGCCCTGCTTATTTAGGTGCTCCAGCCTTGGACGTAACTGCTGCTTTAGTTAAAGCAGGTGGTGGTGCGGAAAACTTCAGCTTTGCCAAAGCCTTGGTTTCCATGCTGGGTGAAAAAACGGTGAATGCAGAAGTGGCCAAGCTGAACAAGCAGTACGGTGAAAATGAAGTCAAAGACTTCTTGGTTGGAATGGATTACGCCATCAACTCCAGCCTGAAAAACGCCACTCAACGTGGTATCAAGCTGCCTGCGCCTGCGCCTTTAGAGGGTGTGGAATTGGCTAAAACCTTAGTGAAAGCCGGCGTGGATCCCGATGGTATTTGGTGGTCTGGTTATTTGTTTGATGTTGCCATTTCTCATGACTTGCACAACATTGTGATGGCCAATATCAACGCCAACGTTGGCTATGAAATGGATAAAGTTACCCACAAAATCCTGAACCAAGCTATGTACGACGTGGCTCAGGCTTTGGGTGAGAAAAACGTGAAACTGGCAACCTTACACTAAGAGCTACCCGCGCTGGGTGCTATGCACCTCGGCGCTCTAAACTATGGCTATTTGCCAATACAGAACGAGCCGAAAATCTTGCCCAGCAAGTCATCGGCGGTAAATTCGCCCGTAATTTCATTTAACGCATTTTGTGCCATACGCAAATCTTCTGCTAAAAGCTCGCCTGCGCCCATACCTTCGAGCTGAATACGGCCATTGGCCAGTGCAGCCTGCGCCCGTTTTAGCGCTTCAATATGACGTCTGCGCGCCAAAAAGCCCCCTTCGCTGGCGGCATCAAAACCCATCACCTCTTTAAGATGCGCACGCAGAATATCCACACCCTGCAAGTGCTTGGCTGACAAATTGATAACAGGAAATGCGCCCTGAGTGGTTAAACCAACAGCCGTGGCAGACAAATCGGCTTTGTTGCGAATCACAGTGATGCGCCCACTGTTTAATAAAGTATCCAGCTCATGGCTTAAACCCTGCTCATCATAGAGCGCATGAAGTAACGCCACGGGGTCGGTTTCTTGGCTGGTGGAATCGATCATCAGCAAGAGGCGATCCGCTTGTTGGATTTCCGCCCAAGCCCGCTGAATGCCAATGCGTTCGACTTCATCGGGGGCATCACGCAAACCTGCGGTGTCGATAATATGCAAAGGCATACCATCAATGTGAATGTGTTCTTTAAGCACATCTCGCGTCGTACCTGCGATATCCGTAACTATGGCGCGATCTACGCCTGCCAAGGCATTGAGCAAAGAGGATTTGCCAGCATTTGGCCTGCCTGCGATAACAACATTCATGCCTTCGCGCAGCAAAGCGCCTTGGTTGGCTTCTTTTAAAACGGCATAAAGCTCGGTATCCAGCTCATCCATCATCGCCATCACTTTGCCATCGGAAAGGAAGTCGATTTCTTCTTCAGGAAAATCAATGGCAGCTTCAACGTAGATGCGGGTATGAATCAGCTTATCGAGCAGCACTTGAATGCGTTTGGAAAACTCGCCTTGTAGCGAGCGCAACGCGCAGCGTGCAGCTTGTTCAGAGGCGCTGTCGATGAGGTCGGCGATGGCTTCGGCCTGAGCCAAATCCAGCTTGCCGTTTAAAAAAGCCCGTTCCGAAAACTCACCTGGACGCGCCAAACGACAGCCAAGCGCCACCGTTTCTTTGAGTAATAAATCCAACACCACAGGGCCACCATGCCCCTGAAGCTCAAGGACATCTTCGCCTGTAAACGAATGCGGATTGGGAAAATACAGCGCTATGCCTTCATCCAGCACCGTGCCATCGCAAGCTTTAAAAGGGCTGTAATGGGCATAACGTGCCTTAGGAGTAAAACCTAAAATTTTCTCGGCAATGGCCACAGACTTGGAGCCAGAAACACGAATGATACCCACCCCACCACGGCCTGGCGCGGTTGCAATAGCACAAATGGTGTCGGTG
>JAYRHO010000357.1:0-2775 GCA_041907245.1 Saccharospirillaceae bacterium | reverse complement strand
TAAATTCCAGGTTGATACTGTTTTAGACAGTGAGGGTCTTCGATACTACAAAGCTGCGCTATGCAACCAGTAAGATAAGAAAAAAGCTGCGCTTGTTCGGCATTTTTAGGCTTCTCCCACTCTAGGCTATGAGGGCGGTATCGAACAAAATCGCCTTTTTGAATAGGTGCTGCGTCGTATTCATCTCGCATCATAAAGAGAGAAACGGGGCTTTCTTTTTCGGCATAGCGAATTGAAACAAGACGAACTGTATTTTTATAAACAGAGAAGTCGCTAGGAAGGGCTTTCCAGAAACCATGATGCTTAGCGGCATCAAAAACAACGCGCAATTCTTTATCACTGGCTATATGAACAACCTGGCCAAGAACAAAGTTCTCATAAGCACCATCGGCTGCCAGTTTGCACCAAACCTCTTGGCATAAAGGTTCATTTGCAATAGCACGGGTTGCGTGAAATACAACAACAAACGGAATTAATTTGAATGTGATTTTTTTAAGCTTCATGCGCGTCCCTGTCTTGCTGTCCTTGAAATCAGCCGCACGCTACGCGCTATTTTTTATATGTTCAAGAAAAACCGAACGCATGCTGTTATTTTCATGCTTATTTCGTAATTAAGGCATGATCAAAAAATCAATCTGCGATGGTAGAAGCTCGCGAGTTAGAAAATCTTGCAGGCACTAGATAGTTTTTTAAAAGGTTATCTGTTTGAAATTGACCTCTGGATTTGGTTAAGGCTCGTGCTGGTTCCTTAAAACCAAGTAAAGGGTTTTTCTTCGCCGCGCAAAAGTTTTACCCAGCCTGCGTCGGTTTCGCCTTCTTCTTCGGCCCAGCCTGAGGCTTGGCAGCGCACTTCTACGCCAAGGGCTAGGTGGGCGGCGCGGGCGCAGTCGAGGTCGGTCAGCCAAGGTGTATGGTTTTGTTTAAACCACAGGCTGGCAAAGTTTTTTTCGGCCTTGGGGTCAAAAAATAGCTCCATACTTTGCCCCTGATACTGCACCTGCCAGAGCTGGGCGCTGCGCTCTTGCAGTTCGCCAAAGACGCTTTTTAGCCACGCTTTTACCGCGCAGGGTTCGGCTTTCATTAAATAGATTTCAATATCGGGGTAACGCTCGGTCATGGGGTGTGCCTTGGCAAAAAAACGCCAGCTTACCTGTGCTATTGCGGCGGATGCAAACCTAGTATCTGTTTTGGCCTTGGCGTACCCTCGGCTTTTTTTACAAGGAGAAGCTTATGAGTTCCATTTGGTTTGCCACCCCCGATATCGCTTTCATGAACAAGCAAATGCAAAACACCGCCTGCTCGAATCTGGGTATTGAAATTACCGAAGTGGGTGACAACTGGGTCAAGGGCACTATGCCTGCCGATGCTCGCACCTTTCAGCCCGTGGGTTTGGTACACGGTGGAGCGAATGTGCTCTTTGCCGAAACGCTCGGCAGCATGGCGGCCAACCTGTGTTTGGATAACCGCAAAGAATATGCGGTAGGCCAAGAAGTAAACGCCAACCACCTGCGCGGGGTGCGCGCGGGCGTGCTGACGGGCGTGGCTACCTTGGTACACCAAGGCCGCACTTCGCAGGTGTGGGAAATTCGCATTTTCAACAGCGAAGAAAAGCTCAGCTGCATTTCACGCCTGACCATGGCGGTGATCCCCGTATGACGCCCAGCGACTTTGTGCAGCTGCTGCCCGCCAGTGAGCAGGAGCGTAAGTACCCACTTAGTATTCGCTTTGGCGTGGCGGACAGCCCCTTTGGTCGCTTTTTTTTAGCCGCCACAGGTAAGGGCTTTTGCCGTGCGTCTTTTCTCTTTAATGAAAATCTTGTGCCTGAGCTTGAGTACCTGTGCGCGCGTTGGCCGCACGCCAGCTTTGTGCGCAATGATGCTTGGGCCAAGGAACACGTCGCTAAATGGTTTGCCTTAAAGAATGATGAGCCGATCAGGCTGCATTTGGCGGGTACGGAGTTTCAGCTGGCGGTGTGGCAGCGTTTGCTGGACATCCCCTTGGCGCAAACCTCGAGTTATCGCGTTTTGGCCGAGCAGGTCGGCAAGCCGAAAGCCTTTCGTGCGGTCGGTACGGCGGTTGGGCAAAACCCCATCACCTTTTTAGTGCCTTGCCACAGGGTGCTGCAAAGCGGTGGCGCTTTGGGAGGCTACTACTGGGGGCTGCCTTTGAAACAAGCCTTGCTAAATTGGGAAACCATGCAGGCTAAAAAACAAACGCTTGTTTGAAACGCGCGTAGGGTGTGGCTTTGCCGCCCTTATCGTCAAGTTATCCAGAAAGTTATGCACAGCCTTTGTGGGCAAAATGCCGTTGTGCTCAGGCAGTTTTGCACAACAGCGTTTTTTCTTTTTGTGCAAGAGCTTTTCACTGCCTTAGGCTGGCTTTTTCGTTTATAAAATCAGAAATTCCATTTAAGTTATTGATATATAAGGAGAAAATATAAATATCTGGCCGTGGTTAAAAAATAATCAGCTTAAGTAAAGGCACAGCCTATGCAAGTTTGCGCCTGTTCTTAAAAGCCTATGCACAGTTTTATCCACAGCTTTGGTGGAAATCTCAGGCTTGACAAAAAAAACTTATACACAAAACGCGACAAAGCGCTTGAATGCGGAAATAAACTGTGTTTGGCCGTAAATGACGCCGCACTTTGGCCTACTTTATCCTGAGTTTTTCGCTGTCATCATGGTACAAATGTACCATAACTAAAAAGGCCGAATGAGCCGTATTGGCCGCTCACCGCATCCGCAAGGAGACTGCAATGAAACTCTGGACACTTTT
>JAYRHO010000356.1:0-3027 GCA_041907245.1 Saccharospirillaceae bacterium | reverse complement strand
TCTAGTATTGGTTTTACTCAGCAGGATCACAGTACCGATGGCATGGAAGCACTGAAAAAACTCTTTACGCCCGAGTTTCGTAATCGCCTTGATAGTGTGGTGCAGTTTGCCCCCTTGTCTCGCGACACTATCTTGCATGTGGTGGATAAATTCTTGGCCGAATTGCAAGGTTTGCTGGATGAAAAACGAGTACTATTGAATGTGGACGACGACGCGCGCTTCTGGTTGGCTGAGCATGGCTACGACGAGAAAATGGGTGCGCGTCCGATGAATCGCTTGGTTCAAGACAAGATCAAGAAGCCCTTGGCCGAGAAGATTCTCTTTGGCGAGCTAAGTCAGGGTGGGGAAGTAGACGTCTTGGTAAAAGAAGGCGAGCTTGCCTTGGTGGTATCCGAACCTATGCCAGCTTAGCTGGCATTAGGGTTCTTATTTGGCGCGGTAGGTGATGCGGCCTTTGGTCAGATCGTAAGGAGTCAGTTCGACTTTTACCTTGTCACCTGTAAGGATGCGGATGTAGTTTTTGCGCATCTTGCCTGAAATGTGTGCAATGAGCACATGGCCATTTTCCAAGCGCACACGGAACATGGTGTTCGGAAGCGTGTCGATAACTTCGCCTTCCATTTCTATCTGATCATCTTTTGCCATTCGTCACCTATATAGACCTTGCATAATGCGCGCGCATTCTGCCTGAATTGTTTTCAATAAGCAAAAGTATTCCATTTAGCTGCCGGGATGCCAGCTGTCGTCATAAAACAGCTCAAGCGGCTGATAGTGTTTTTTGTACTGCATCTTGCTGCTGTCTTTGACGTAATACCCCAAATAGTTAAAGGGCAGGTTCAGCCACAAGCACAGTGTGGTTAGGCGCATAATCATAAAACTGCCCAAAGAGCGCTCTGGATAATCGGGATCGTAAAAACAATAGACCGCAGACAGCCCGTCTTCTAAGCAGTCAAACACCATGCAGGCTATGGCTTGGTTGTTTTTGTAAGCCACAAAAAAAGCGGTATTGCCGTAGTCGCTTAAAAGAAAATCGATAAATTGCTGAGGGCTGGCGGGGTACATATCACCGTCTTGATGGCGCTCTTGGATATAGCGTTCATAAAGCGGGTAGAGCGCCAGGCTCGGCTCCTCAATGGACAGGCGGAGGTCTTTGTTGCGCACCAGTACGCGTTTTTGGCTGCGATTGGGGCGAAAACGCTGGGTATGCAAGCGGGCGGATTGGCATGCTTGGCAATCTTGGCAGTTTGGCCTGTACAGCAGTCGGCCGCTGCGACGAAAACCGTTGCGGCTTAAAAGGCTGAGCTCGGGCAGGCCTAAATCTTCGCGAGGATCAATATAGAGGCTGCGCGCCTGCTGCTTGGGCAAATAGCTACAAGGATAGGTTTCAGGACTTTGCACGACTAAAAATGTTTTTTTGGTCATAGCAGGCTCGGTAAAGGCAAAATGGCAGGGTGCGCGGTGGCTTTTTTGAGCAAAGTGTGAAAATCCGCTCGGTTTAATGTTAGCAGGCCAAACTGGGCGAGGTGGGGCGTTTCCATCTGACAATCAATCATTTCGATCCCTGCTTGCCATAAGTAGGGCACGGCGGTGGCGAAGGCGATTTTGGACGCGTTACTTTCTTTAGAAAACATGGATTCGCCAAAGAAGGCATGCCCAATCAAGAGGCCATAAAATCCGCCCACCAAGTCACCCTGTGCATTCCACAGCTCGACGCTCAAAGCACGCCCAGCTTGGTGCAGCCTGCTGTACGATTGAATCATTTCTTGGCTAATCCAAGTGCCCGCTTGTCCATCTCTGGGGGCTGCGCAGGCTTGCATCACCCGCGTAAAGGCTAGGTTGCTAGTCACCTGGTGGGGCTTTCTGAGTAGTTTGGCAACCGTTTTGGGCAGATGGTAGCTTGCGGGGGTAATAACGGCTCTGGGAGTTGGTGACCACCACTGGCGCATTTCTTTTGGGCTATTCCACGGAAACAATCCTAAGCGGTAGGCTTGGTCTAGCCACAAAGGCGAGACACGGCCTCCCAGTGCAATAGGGCAGTGCCCGTAAAACTCATCGCTTGGAATGGGGAAATTTGGAAAGGCGGTATCATCTAGCCACTGAATCATGAGAAAACCCGTGTTATGCTGCGCACTTTTACATTAGTTAGGGATGCCTCTTGGAAAAGTTAGACCCCGAACACCGTCCCCATGCATGGGGACGCAAGCAGGATATCATTTTTTTAGCGCTTATTTTGCTCAGTCTGATGCTGTTTTTGGCGCTGTTTTCCTATTCTCCTAATGACAGCGCTTGGTCGGTGAGCTCGGACGCACCTGTGCAAAATGTGATTGGCGTGGCAGGAGCGTTGGTGTCGGATTTGTTGTTGCACCTTGTTGGTGGTACGGCTTTCTTCTTGCCTTTCTTTTTGTTGGCCAAACTGGTGCTGCTTTTTCGTAAAGAACCTTCATCGCTGCGTTTTTTGTGGTGGGGGCGCGGCTTGGGCTTGCTAGTCACTTTTTTGTCCTTATCGGTTTTTGCCGAGCTTAGCGTGTTCCACAGCGCCAATTTACCTGCGGGTATGGGCGGCATATTAGGCAAGTCTTTGGCGGCTTTGGGCTTGCATCTTTTGGGCTTTATCGGTGCGGTGCTGCTTTTTACCCTGTCTTTGGCACTCGGGTTGATGCTGTATTTTGAGTTTTCATGGTTGATGGCCTTTGAGCGCTTGGGGGCTTGGCTGATTTCACTGAAGGCCAGCAAGGATGATGCGCCCGAACATTCCAATTCACCCGCCGCACCTGCGCGCATAGAAAAGACCGAGCCGCAGCTTAAAGCTTCAACGGCCGCCGCGACGGATGATTGGCTCAATATTCCCATGACTACCCAAGATGAGCCTGAGTTGAGTGCGCCTTGGCAAGAAGATCTGCGCCCTGTACGCACCGCCTCGCCAGCACCCGCTGTTGCGTCTGTGCCGCCTCAGTCTGTTAAAAAAGCCGCGCCTTTGGGCATTAACGAAGTGCCGATCGAGCCTTTGGCCAAGCGCGAAACTGGGGT
>JAYRHO010000355.1:0-2902 GCA_041907245.1 Saccharospirillaceae bacterium | reverse complement strand
GAGCTGGAAGGCTACGACGGCTATTTACCCAGCGAAGAGGAGCTCAACCTGTGGGCGAGCAGCGCCCTGTCTGAACGCTGCCGCTTTGCCGAACCTGAGCTGACCATTCGCTTAGTGGAGGCAGAAGAAAGCCAAGAGCTGAACCTAGAATACCGTGGCAAAGACAAGCCCACCAACGTGCTGTCTTTCCCCTTTGAAGCGCCACCGCAAGTGCCCATCGAGCTTATTGGCGACTTGGTTATTTGCGTACCCGTAGTGGCACAAGAAGCGCAAGAGCAAAGCAAAACCCTAGCCGCGCATTGGGCGCACATGGTGGTACACGGTTGCTTGCATTTGCTGGGCTTCGACCATATAAAGGACGACGAAGCAGACATTATGGAAAACCTAGAGCGCCAAATTATGGCCAAACTGGGCTTTCCCGACCCTTACCTTGATGATGAGGCATCATGAGCGACGAGCGAACGAACCAGCCACGCAGCTGGCTGGAAAAACTCACCGATCTTTTCTCCGACGACCCACAAAGCCGTCAAGACATTCAAGACATTATCCGTGAAGCCGCAGAGCGCAGTATCGTTGACAGCGATACTTTGGCCTTATTAGAAGGCGCACTGCAAGTCTCAGAAATGCAAGTACGCGACATCATGGTGCCGCGCTCGCAAATGGTGAGCATCAACATTGATGACCCCATCGAAGACTACTTACCACGCCTCGTCACGGCGGCGCATTCGCGCATCCCTGTTATGGGCGGCGAGGACCACAACGACGTGGTGGGCTTGCTGTTGGTCAAAGACTTATTGCCATTGGTGCTTAGCCCCAATACCGATGGCCTGACTATCGAAGGCATTATGCGCCCCGTGACCTTTGTGCCTGAAAGCAAACGCTTAAACGTGCTGCTGCACGAGTTTCGCGCCAAACGCAATCACATGGCCATAGTGGTGGACGAGTTTGGCGGCATCGCAGGCTTGGTCACCATCGAAGACGTACTGGAGCAAATTGTCGGCGACATCAAAGACGAATACGACCCCGTCGAAGAAAGCCTTATCCGCGATTTAAGCGGCGGCGTGGCGCTGGTCAATGCCCTCACCCCTGTGGAAGATTTTAACGAGCACTTCGCCACGCACTTCTCCGACGAGGAGTTCGACACCATAGGCGGCATCGTCATGCATTATTTTGGCCGCATTCCTGAGGCCAACGAAAGCATTCACATCGATGGCTGGCAGTTCAAAGTGCTGCACAGCACGGGAAGGCAGCTGGGCTTATTGGAAGTGCAAGCCGTCGTCTAACGCCAAAGGCAAAGAGCGCCAACTAGGATAACCACCATGACTCACCGATCTTTGCCTGCCCTACTTTTTTTCAGTGGTGCGCTTTTTCCATTGGCGCTCGCGCCTTTTTTCTATTGGCCCTTGGGGCTGGTCAGCTTGGCGGGCTTAGTGCTGGGCTTGGCCGAGGCACGCAACAGCAAACAAGCCTTTTTCTATGCCTGGCTGTACAGCACTGGGCAGTTTTTAGTGGGTGTTTCTTGGATTTACGTCAGCATGCAGCGCTTTGGCGGCGCACCCGTGTGGCTGGCGGCTTTGGCCGTAACCCTCTTTGCGGCGTTTTTGGCGCTCATTCCCGCTACCGTCTTTGCCCTGCGCCACAGGCTTTTGGGGCAAAGTTTGGCTTGGCTTACCCTGCCTGTATTTTGGTTTCTAAGCGAATGGGTACGCGGGCACTTGCTTACAGGCTTTCCTTGGCTCTTTGCAGGCGATGCGCACCTTAGCTCTTGGCTTTCAGGCTACGCGCCCATCTTGGGCAGTTATGGGCTGTCTTTTTTAACTGTACTCAGTGTCACCACGCTCTGGCATGTATGGCAAAGCCGCCGTTATGCTTGGCTGCTGCTGTTGGGCTTTTGGCCACTGGGTGCGTATTTGCACAGCCTCGACTGGACCACGCCCACCGCTAGCCTGCAAGTCAGCGCGGTGCAGGGCAATATCCCACAAAGCGAGAAATGGACGCCCGAAGCCGTCAGCCCCACCATTGCCACTTATTATCAGCAAAGCACCAAGCACTGGGACAGCGCCTTAATTTTGTGGCCTGAAACCGCCGTAACCCTGCTGTACGATCAATTCCAGCCCTATATGGAAGACATAGGCGCCGAAGCCCTAAGCCACGGAAGCACCATCATTACGGGCATCGCCTACCGCTACCCACGCTCCAGCCCGCTTTACGGTGAGTTTCACAACAGCATCACCGCCTTTGGCAATGGCGCTGGCCTCTACCACAAGCAAAAGCTCGTGCCCTTTGGCGAATTTGTGCCGCTGGAAAAACAGCTGCGCGGTTTGATTCCGTTTTTGGATTTGGATATGTCGGGCTTTATGGCAGGCCGCGCCGATCAAGACTTACTCAAAGTCAGCCATCAGCAGCAGCTTTTTCTGATTGCGCCTTTTATTTGCTATGAAATCGCTTACAGCGAACAGGTCGCGCACATGGCCAAACAGGCGGATTTGCTGGTCACCGTAAGCAACGACGCTTGGTTTGGCGACTCGCTAGGTCCCAAACAACACATGGCCTTGGCACAAATGCGCGCGTTGGAAACGGGGCGCTATGTGCTGCGCGCCACCAACACAGGCATTACCGCCTTGGTGGATAACAAAGGCCAAATTGTGGCGCGTCTGCCTTATGAGGTGCGCGACACCTTGACCGCACAAGCACAAATGCGCCAAGGCCATACGCCCTATATGCAGCTGGGTTTGTGGCCGTTGTGGCTGGCAAGCTTGCTGATTCTTGCACTGGCGTACTGGCGCAAGGTGCGCATTTAAACCTTGCCCTAAGCGTGCTCATTCTCTAGTATGAGATTTCCACTTGAGAAGCACACTCTCAAATCTTTACCGCCACCTTCGGGTTTGGCGGTTTTTTATTG
>JAYRHO010000354.1:0-4554 GCA_041907245.1 Saccharospirillaceae bacterium | reverse complement strand
GTAATGCTGTTCATCGAGTTTGCGCGCACTGGTGTTTAAATCGATTTGCACTTCAGGCTTCCACTCTTTGGCAAAAGCTTGAGGCGCGTTCGGTACTTCCAAAGAGGCGTCTTTTAAATAAATGCGTTGCAAGGCAAATTGTGGCTGGGCGTTATCGCTCATGGTTATTCTTCCTAATTATTATAAAAATTAACTGCGCACGACAGGCAAGTTTTGGTTGGTCCATTCCATCATGCCGCCGCTCATGCGGATGGCATTGAAGCCTTTTTCACGCAGCATTTTGCTCGCCACGCTTACTGTCTGCCCCGTCTTGCACACCAAAATAATGGGGCGTTCTTTATGGCTGTTAAGCTCGTCCATACGGCTGGCCAAATTGGCATAAGGAATGTTGACGGCATTGGCTAAGTGGCCTGAGCTGAAGTCTTTTTTATCGCGAATATCCAGCACCAAGGCGTTGTCTTTATTGATCATTTGCGTGGCAAGCGCAGGCGATACGCTTTGACCACTGCGACGGGCGTTGTCCCACAATAAAGCGATAAGGAACAAGGTCCAAATCAGGCTCAATTCCCAGTGATTGAGGATAAATTCGGGCAGGTTTGTAAAAAAGTTCATAGTGATTTCACGCTAAAAAAAGAAGGCGCAGTATACCTAGAGCGCCAAGCCTGAGCCATACCTCTGTGTGTAGGATGTAGCCTAAGCCTCTTGCCACAGTTACAATGCCCGCTTTGTATTTTTAGGCTTCCGCGCATGTCGCCCAACTTAGATTTTGATTTTTTAAGCTCTGCCAAACGCACCATCGAGCTTGAGCAACAAGCCGTAGGGGAGCTGAGCGCCCGACTGACCCAGGACTTTTCACAGGCCTGTCGTTTGATTTTGCAAGGCTCTGGTCGAGTGGTCGTCACGGGTATGGGTAAATCTGGCCACATAGGCAGCAAAATTGCCGCCACGCTGGCCAGCACCGGCACGCCTGCCTTTTTTGTGCACCCAGGCGAAGCCAGCCACGGCGACATGGGCATGATTCAGCCCGAAGACGTAGTAATTGCCCTGTCCAACTCAGGCGAAACCAGCGAAGTCACTCGGCTTTTACCCTTGCTCAAGCGCATGGGCAGCGCCCTTATCAGCATTACGGGCAACCCCAATTCCACCCTAGCTAAAGCCAGCGATGCGCACTTGGATGCAGGCGTAAAACAAGAAGCCTGCCCGTTAAACTTAGCTCCCACCTCCTCCACCACCTGCGCTTTGGTGGTGGGCGATATGCTGGCGGTGGCACTGCTTGAGGCGCGCGGCTTTAGTGCCGAAGACTTTGCCTTCTCTCACCCAGGTGGTGCGCTGGGGCGGCGCTTGCTGCTTAAAGTGGAAGACATCATGCACAAAGGGGCAGAAATCCCCCGCGTCAGCCCAGACACCCCCTTGGTGCAGGCGCTACTGGAAATCACCTCTAAAGGCTTGGGCATGACCACGGTGCAGCAAGACGGCCAGCTGCTCGGCATCTTTACCGACGGCGACCTGCGCCGCGCCATCGACCAAGGCTTTGATATTCGCAACGCCCTCATCAGCGATGTCATGACCAAGGGCGGCAAGCACACCTATGTGGGCACGTTAGCGGCCGCCGCCGTTAAACAAATGCAAGACCATAAAATCACCTCACTGCTCGTGCTGGATAAAACCCGCTCCGAACTGCAAGGCATACTGACCATGCACAATTTACTCAAGGCAGGAGTGGTCTAATGTCGCGCCGCACGCTGTGGGTTATTGTGCTTTTGGCACTGGTTCTGGGAGGCGCATACCTCTACTGGGACAACGCCTCTGGCCGCAAAATTGCGCAACAAGCAAGACAGGAATTGCGCAGCGCCCAAGGAGAAGAAAGCGACTATTACGGCGATGGCCTAGTCAATCGCCAATACGACAAAGAAGGGCGTCTTGAACAAAGCTTTGCCGCTGCTAAATCCGCTCATTATGCCAGTACCGCATCTACGTTCTTTGAAGGGCCGCTCATCAGCGCCCAAGACAGTAATGGCCGCACTTGGCAAATCCGTGCAGAAAAAGGCAGCATGAAAGACAAAACTCGCGAGATTATTTTGCAAAATCAGGTAGTTATTGAACCCTTGAACACTCCTGAAGCCGAACAGGTACAGGTGGAAACCAATGAGCTGTTTATAAACCTGCAAAACAAATCTGCCCAGACCGATAAAGCCGTGCGCATTAGCAATGCCAACTCTGTCACCACAGGGATGGGCATGAGTTTCAGCGTGCCCGAACAAATACTCGAACTACACCAACAGGTAAGAACCCAATATGCCCCGTCTGCTAAATAAACTGATCTTTCTAAGTCTATTTGCCTCCTCCTTGGCCTTGGCACTGCAAGAAGACTTTGAAAAAGAAACCGTGATTATTTCCGACCACGCCAAACTCGATCGTCAAGCAGGCAGCGTGGTTTACACAGGTGATGTCATCTTGACTCAAGGCACCATCAAAATTAACGCCGACCGTCTAACCGTTTTTCGCGGCAGTGACGATCGCCTTGAGAAAGTCATCGCCGAAGGCAAACCCGCTCTTTATGAGCAACAAATTCAACCCAAAGAAGCCATAACCCACGCCAAAGCTCTGCGTATCGAATATCTTGCCAAGCAAAGGCAAACCCTGCTGCTTGGCAAAGCGCACCTAGACCGCGAAGGTAACGTCCTTACTGGCGAACGCATCTGGTACGATATGGACAAAGAAATCGTCTCTGCTGGTGATAAAAATGGCGAAAAAAGCGGTGACAAGCCTTCGCGCATTCGCGTCGTCATTCAGCCCCAACAACAGAAAAAACCCTAAGGCCTTGCATGAAAACTCTTTACGCCGAACATCTTGCTAAAAGCTACAGCGGTCGCGCTGTGGTTAAAGACGTCTCGCTCTGTGTGCAAAGCGGACAAATTGTCGGCCTGCTGGGGCCAAACGGTGCAGGCAAAACCACCTGCTTTTATATGATCGTCAATCTGGTACAGGCCGATAATGGCCGCGTGCGCATCGACGACGAAGATTTAAGCGCCCTACCCATGCACGGACGCGCGCGCAAAGGCATTGGCTACTTACCGCAAGAGGCCTCCATCTTTCGCAAGCTCTCGGTTGCAGACAACATCATGGCCATCCTTGAGCCGCGCAAAGACCTAAACAAAGCCCAAAAGCAAGCCAAGCTCGAAAGCCTGCTGGATGAATTTCACATTCAGCACATTCGCAAAAGCAAAGGCATGGCGCTATCGGGCGGTGAGCGCCGCCGCGTCGAAATTGCCCGCGCCTTGGCCGCCGAGCCTGCCTTTATTCTTTTGGATGAACCCTTTGCGGGTGTCGATCCTATCTCGGTGTCCGACATTATGGACATCATTCGCCAGCTCAAAGCGCGCAATATTGGCGTGCTCATTACCGACCACAATGTGCGCGAAACCCTCGCCATTTGCGAAAAAGCCTACATAGTAGGCGGTGGCCATATCATTGCCGAAGGCAGCGCTGAAGAGGTATTAGCCAACGAACAGGTACGCAAGCAGTACCTAGGTGAAGATTTCCGTCTATAGTAGGAAAAGGTAAAAATCTTTCCGTATAATGCACGAAACGTGCCGACTAACGAGTAGCCTTATTCCTCTATGAAAACTTCTTTGCAGTTAAAAATGGGGCAGCAGCTTGCCATGACCCCACAGTTGCAGCAGGCCATCCGCCTGTTGCAGCTTTCCACCTTAGACTTGCAACAAGAAATACAGGAAGCACTCGACTCCAACCCCATGCTCGAAGTGGAAGAAAACGAGCAAGATGGCCTCAACGACTTAGCTGCACCACCCAGCTTTGACACCTACGAAACGCGCGTCAGCTCCGAAGAAGTCGATACCCCAGAGCTGGATGCACAATGGTCGCAAGAACAAATCCCCGATGATTTGCCCACCGACAGCCAATGGGACGACACCTTTCAAGCGACCGCAGGCGTTGCCTCGGGCAGCCACAACCACGACGATGACGACTTCGATTACGACTCTCGTCACGCCAGTGCCGACAACCTGCAAGACCATTTATTGTGGCAGCTCAACCTCACACCCATGACCGACACCGATCGCAGCATTGCCACCATGTTCATCGACGGTGTCGATGACGACGGTTATTTGCATACTAGCGTTGAAGATGTATTAGAAAGCCTCGGTGCAGAGTTGAATCTGGATGAGGATGAAGTCATTGCCGTATTGCGTCGCTTACAACAATTCGACCCTGCTGGTGTTTTTGCTCGCGATCTGCGCGAATGCCTACTTCTGCAACTGCAACAACTGCCCGCCGACACCCAATGGCTTAGTGAAACCAAGGAAATCATCCGTGACCATATCGAGCTTTTAGGCAGCAAAGATTACCAAGGCTTAATGCGCAAAGTCCGCCTAAACGAAGACGAGCTCAAAGCCGTACTGCGCCTGATAAAAGAGCTCAACCCTAAGCCAGGCGCGGGGGTAAGCTCCGAGCAAGCCGAGTACGTTATCCCCGATGTCATAGTGCGCAATGTTCGCGACGAATGGCGCGTCGAACTGAACCCCGATATCGCCC
>JAYRHO010000353.1:0-1634 GCA_041907245.1 Saccharospirillaceae bacterium | reverse complement strand
GAATTTTGTCGGCAGGAACCATGACGCCTAGGTCTATCACTTCAAAGTTGTTGCATTGCAACACCACGGCGACGATGTTTTTGCCGATATCGTGGACGTCACCTTTGACGGTGGCCATCACAATTTTGCCTTGGCTGCTGGAGTTGGAGGCGTCTTTGCCCGCTTCAATAAAGGGCAGTAAATAGGCCACGGCTTGTTTCATCACGCGCGCACTTTTGACCACCTGAGGTAAGAACATTTTGCCCGCGCCAAAGAGGTCGCCCACGATGTTCATGCCGTCCATCAAGGGGCCTTCGATGACCTGAATGGGGCGCTCGTATTGCAGGCGGGCTTCTTCGGTGTCTTCGATAACATAGGTATTGACGCCTTTAACCAGCGCATGAGCTAGGCGCTCTTTGACGGGCAGCTTGCGCCATTCTTCGTCTTCTTTTTCTTGGCCACTGCCATCGCCACGGTATTTTTCAGCAATGGCGAGTAAGCGGTCGGTGGCATCAAGGCGGCGGTTTAGAATCACGTCTTCCACGTGCTCTTTAAGCTCGGCGGGCAGATCGTCATAGACCGCCAGCTGCCCCGCATTGACTATGCCCATACTCAAGCCTTTCTGGATGGCGTAGTAAAGGAAGACCGAGTGAATGGCCTCACGCACAGGCTCGTTGCCACGGAAGGAGAAAGACACGTTGCTGATACCGCCTGAGATTTTGGCGTGCGGCAGTTGCGTGCTAATAAAGCCGCAAGCCTCGATAAAATCGACGGCGTAATTGTTGTGCTCCTCAATGCCTGTCGCTACGGCAAAGACGTTGGGGTCAAAGATGATGTCGGAGGGGTCGAAGTTCAGCTCATCGACCAAAATGCGGTAGGAGTTTTGGCAAATCTCATTTTTGCGCGCGAGGGTATCGGCTTGGCCTTTTTCATCAAAAGCCATCACCACCACGGCCGCACCAAAACGCTGGCAGCGTTTGGCGTGTTTTACAAACTCGGCTTTGCCTTCTTTTAAGCTGATGGAGTTCACAATGGCCTTGCCTTGGATGCAGCGTAAGCCCGCCTCGATGATGTCCCACTTGGAGGAGTCGATCATAATCGGCACTTTGGCGATGTCGGGTTCGGCAGCAACCAAGTTCAAAAAGCGCACCATGGCGGTTTTGGAGTCGAGCATGCCATCGTCCATGTTGATGTCGATGACTTGCGCTCCGCCTTCTACTTGCTGACGCGCCACCGCGAGGGCTTCGTCGTATTGCTCATCTTTGATCAGGCGCTTAAAGCGTGCAGAACCTGTGACGTTGGTGCGTTCACCGACGTTCACAAATAGGCTGTTTTCGTCAAAGTTAAAGGCTTCCAGGCCCGATAAACGGCAAGCAGGCGCGATGGAGGGAATGGCGCGCGGGCTGTATTGCTTCATGGCCTGCGCAATGGCTTTGATGTGTGCGGGGGTGCTACCGCAGCAGCCGCCAATGACGTTTACAAAGCCCGATTGCGCAAATTCAGCAACAATTTCCGTCATTTCTTCGGGTGTTTGATCGTATTCGGCAAATTCGTTGGGCAAGCCTGCATTGGGGTGCGCAGAGACATAAACGCCCGCTTTGCGCGAGATTTCTTCAAGGTGAGGGCGCAGCTCTTTCGCCCCCAGTGCGCAGTTT
>JAYRHO010000352.1:0-2024 GCA_041907245.1 Saccharospirillaceae bacterium | reverse complement strand
TATCGGCCAGATCGACATCGGCAAGGCGCTGAATGCTTTGCACGCCTGCGCTGCCTGCATAGCCACTCAGTGCCGCTTGTGCGCCACTGCTTTTGCTGGTGGAAATTCTAAACTCCTGCAAGGTGTTCCATTGCCCGCAGTCGTTGCACTGCCCTTGCCATTTGCTGTGTTCGCCACCGCACTGGGTGCAGACGTAAGCGCTTTTGGTTTTGGCCATAGATATCGCTGCTAAAAAAGAGAGGCGGCATTATGGCACGGAAAAACAGCCTAGACAGTCCCTTGCAGGCTTCCTACACTGGCTGTCTATTTTTACTGACACCTAGGAGCGGCGATGAAACTCGAAACTCTCGCTATTCACGCAGGCTTTAAAGAAGACCCCACCACGCGCGCTGTAGCCGTACCGATTTACCAGACCACCTCTTACACCTTCCGCGACACCCAGCACGGTGCGGATCTGTTTGACTTAAAAGAGCCTGGCAACATTTACACCCGCATTATGAACCCCACCACCGATGTGCTGGAGCAGCGCCTTGCCGCAATGGAAGGCGGAGTGGGCGCACTGTGCTTGGCCTCGGGCATGGCGGCCATTACCGCCGCCATCCAAACCATCGCCCGTGCAGGCGATAACATCGTCAGCACCAGCCAGCTCTACGGCGGCACTTACAACCTTTTTGCCCACACTTTGCCGCAATACGGCATAGACGTGCGCATGGCTCCCGCCGAGGACATCGCCGCGCTGGAAAGCTTGATCGACGCCAACACCAAGGCCGTGTATTGCGAATCCATCGGCAACCCTGCGGGCAACGTGGTTGATATCAAAGCCATAGCCGACATGGCGCACAAACACGGTGTACCCGTGATTGTCGATAACACCGTCGCCACGCCTTACCTGTGCCGCCCCTTTGAATTTGGCGCAGACATAGTGGTGCATGCTCTAACCAAATACATAGGCGGCCACGGCACCACCATCGCAGGCGCGATTGTCGATAGCGGCAAGTTCCAGTGGAAAAATAACCCTCGCTTCCCACGCTTTAACGAGCCAGACCCCAGCTACCATGGTGTGATTTACGCCGACCTTGGCGCACCTGCGTACATTCTGCGCGCGCGTGTCGTGCCTTTGCGCAATATGGGTGCGGCCTTGTCGCCCTTTAACTCTTTCCTGATTTTGCAGGGCTTAGAAACCTTGGCACTGCGCATGGACCGCCATGTGGAAAATACGCAAAAAGTGGCCGAATACTTGGAAAAACACCCGCAAGTAAGCTGGGTAAATTACGCAGGCTTGCCCAATAACAAATACTACGCCGTTGCCAAGCGCATCGTCAGCGGTAAACCTTCGGCCATTTTGAGCTTTGGTATTAAAGGCGGGCTGGAAGCGGGCGCGAAATTTATCGACGCGCTGGATTTAATCAAACGCTTGGTCAATATTGGCGACACCAAATCCTTGGCTACTCATCCTGCCTCGACCACGCACCGCCAGCTCAATGACAAAGAAATGGCTTCGGCGGGCGTGAGCCGTGATTTGGTGCGCTTGTGTGTGGGCATCGAACACATCGACGACATCATCGCTGATTTAGAGCAAGCATTAGCGGCGTCGGCCAAGTAAAATGCGCGGCAGCTTAGGCAGCCTGAAATTTTAGGCAAATCTGAGTGATGAATTTTTGCCGCTTTGACTTTTTCGGCTACTTTGCGGTACACAACTCGCAGGCACGCCGTGAATACATTCTTTGAGTTTTTAGCGATGCTGCTGGATGCGTAAGCTTGCGTGCGCAGTGGGGATCACCTGAAGAAACCGTATGCGGCATGGATGCCGCATCCGAGCCCCCAAGGATGGGTTCACGGCGTGTTTCGGAAGGTGATGCCCGCTGCAAAGCACAGCAAGCCTCGTTGAGCGAAAGGTAGCCGCACAGCCAAAGCGGCCAACCAGCGGCGTAAGGAGCACAGGCGGCCGCGCCGTTGTTACAGTTTCTTTAAGAGCGTGTCGATCAGCTGCCCTGCGACATCGATACCTGAGTCGCGGTGGATTT
>JAYRHO010000351.1:0-16140 GCA_041907245.1 Saccharospirillaceae bacterium | reverse complement strand
TTTGGCACCATCGAGCGCGGCTTTGTCGTCGGCTACGCCTTTTTCGGCGTTGATATAGCGAGCGGCCTCGGCTTCGGGATTGAGGCTGGGGTCGTTAAAGAGCGCATCGGCTAAAGGCTCAAGGCCCGCTTCGATGGCGATTTGACCCTTGGTGCGGCGCTTGGGTTTGTAGGGCAGGTATAAATCTTCTAAACGCGTTTTGGTGTCGGCGGTTGCAATTTCATGCTGTAGCTCTGGCGTGAGTTTGCCCTGTTCTTCAATGCTTTTCAGAATGGCCACGCGGCGCTCTTCCAGCTCACGCAAATAGCCTAAACGTTCTTCCAAAGTGCGCAGCTGAGTGTCGTCCAACTCCCCTGTCACCTCTTTACGGTAACGGGCAATAAAAGGAACGGTAGCGCCTTCATCCAGCAAGGCGACGGCGGCCGCGACTTGCTCTGGGCGAATGTTCAGTTCTTGGGCGATGCGTGCGCCGATGGTTTTTTGGGTAGTCAGACTCATAGCCATCCTGCTTGGGAAACAATAAAGCGCGCGAGTATAGCCGAAACTGGCCTAAAAAGGTGGCAGGCGGCCAAGGTCAAAAACGGTAAGCTGGCTAAAAATGTCAGATTTTCTATACTGAAGCCCTGCGCTTTCAGGGAGAACAAAGAAAATGGGATTGAAGCCCGTAGCACGAGAGCAAGTATTGGTAGACTCCGCCATGCTTGGCTATTTATTGGACGAAGTCGACGCCTGCATTTACACCAAAGACATCCACGGCCGTTACACCTATGCCAACCGCGCCACTCTCGCACTCTGGGGCTTGGATTCCATCGCGGCCATCCTTGGTAAAAGCGACGACAGTTTCTTTGATTTATCCCGAGTGGATAGCATCAGCAAAAACGATGAACTGGTGCTGGTGCACGGCCAAGTCGTGCAGGCTGAAGAGCGCAATTTTATTCGCAGCAAACAAGAAGATCGGGTGTTTTTAACCGTTAAAAAACCCCTCTACGATGCGCATCATCAAATAATCGGCCTTTGCGGCATTTCTACCGACATCAGCGCATGCAAAGTCTTGGAGCAAAAACTTCAGCGCCATAACGAGTTGCTGAACTTGGTGTTGGATAACGTTGGCGCGGATATTTACATCAAAGACCGCGAGCGACGCTACCTCTATGCCAACCAAAAAGTGGCGGACGTTTATGGCAAAAGCGTAGAAGCCATTATTGGTGCCAAAGAAGAAGATTTAGTCGGAAAAGCCATGTCGGATATGTTTTCCAAGCTGGATGAGCAAGTATTTCAGGCCAATACCACCGTCGCCGCCGAAGAAGCTTTTATGGGCGCAGACGGCATTGAACATCATTATTGGTCGGTCAAAATGCCGATTGAATACTTCAATGGCGAAACCGTTTTGATTGGTTTCAGCACCGACATTACTGAGCTGCATAATTTAAAAGAAGAACTTAAACGCTTGGCCAATACCGATGAGCTTACTCGTCTAGCTAATCGTCGTAATTTTTATGAAGCAGCTGAGCGCGATTTTGCCCATAGCCGACGTCACCACACCGCATTAAGTATTATTACTTTTGATATTGACTGGTTTAAGCAGATTAACGATAGCTACGGCCACCCCGTGGGTGATCAAGCGTTACAAGCCATCGCGCAGGTGTGCTCGGACGCACTAAGAAAAGAAAATTTATTAGCGCGGGTAGGCGGCGAAGAATTTGCTGTATTGCTGCCCGATACCAACCAAGAAACGGCCAAGCAAATCGCTGAGCGCTTGGCGGAAGTGATTAAAAGCATCACGCTAACTGCTGCCCCTAACTGCACCATCACCGCCAGTTTTGGCGTGGCCAGCATTAAAGACGCTGATGCCAGCTTTGATAGATTATTTAACCGTGCTGACCAAGCTTTGTACCAAGCTAAACAAAATGGCCGCAATCAAGTGTTGGTGTTGAATTAAAAAGAAAAAACGCGGGGCAAGCCCGCGTTTTTAAGAAAGCGAAAAACGATATTAAATCGTCCTTCGCGGTGCAGCAGAAAATTACAGCTGAGGACCTGCGGCCAAAATGGCGTCGGATACGCTGTATTTTTTGAAGTTTTCAACGAACTGAGCAGCCAAGGCTTTAGCGGCTTCGTCGTACTTGGCGGCATCGCCCCAAGTAACACGAGGATTCAGCAGTTTGCTGTCTACGCCTTCTAAGGTTTTGGGTACTAATAGGTTAAATACTGGAGTGGTTTCAGTTTCTACACCGCGCAGCTTGCCGTTTTGGATGGCGGAGATTACCGCGCGGGTCACTGGGATGCTGAAGCGTTTGCCCACACCGTAAGCGCCGCCTGACCAGCCAGTGTTCACCAAGTACACTTGTGAGTCGAACTCAGTCACACGCTTAATCAGTAGGTCGGCGTATTCACCAGCGGGACGTGGGAAGAAAGGTGCGCCAAAGCAGGTAGAGAAGGTTGACTTCAAGCCTTTGACGCCGCCCATTTCGGTCGAGCCTACCAGTGCGGTGTAACCAGAGAGGAAGTAGTAAGCGGCTTGCTCTTTGGTCAGAATAGACACAGGAGGCAATACGCCCGTCATATCGCAGGTTAGGAAGATTACGGCTTTCGGCTCGCCAGCGAGGTTGGCTTCGACGCGTTTTTTAACGTGCGTCAGCGGATAAGCGCAACGGGTGTTTTCGGTTTTAGAGACGTCGGTGTAGTCGGCTTTGCGCGTCACGGGGTCGATCACCACGTTTTCAACAATGGCACCGTAACGAATTGCATCCCAAATAATGGGTTCGTTTTCTTGTGACAGGTTGATGGTCTTGGCGTAGCAACCACCTTCGAGGTTAAACACGATGCCTTTGCCCCAGCCGTGTTCGTCGTCGCCAATCAGGTAGCGCTCTGGGTCGGCAGATAGTGTGGTCTTGCCCGTACCAGACAAGCCGAAGAACAAGCAAACATCGCCTTTTTCACCGACGTTGGCGGAGCAGTGCATGGGCAGAACGTCAGCGTCAGGCAACAGGAAGTTTTGCACGCCGAACAGGGCTTTTTTCATTTCGCCCGCGTAGCGCATACCAGCCAGCAGTACTTTGCGCTCAGAGAAGCACAGAATCACAGTACCGTCTGAGTTGGTGCCGTCACGTTCGGGTACGCATTCAAAACCTGGGACGTTGAGGATGGTCCATTCGGCTTTGCTGGCAGGGTTGTAGCTTTCGGGCAGGATAAAGAGGTTGCGGCCAAAGAGGTTTTGCCATGCGGTTTGGGTGCGCATACGCACAGGAATGTAGTGTGCAGGGCTGGAGCCTACATGCACTTCCGAAACAAATTCGTCGTGCTCTTTGGCGTAGGCTTCGACGCGCGCCCACAGTGCTTTAAATTTTTCCAAATCGAAAGGACGGTTTACGCTGCCCCAGTGCACTTTGCTGTGGGTTTCGGCTTCATCCACGATAAAGCGATCCATGGGTGAACGACCTGTGCGGCGGCCTGTTTCTACCACAAAGGCGCCATTGTCTTGCAGCTGGCCTTCGCCACGCAAAACGGCTTGTTCAACTAAAAATGAGGTCGATAAATTGGTGTAAACAGTACTCATATCAGTGCCCAGTGGGGTCCTCTTGTGAAAATGGTTTCTAAAAGTCGAAACCGTAAAGGCGCGCGAGTATAACAGACTTAGACTAAATGCTAAACACTCTCAAATTGACAAAGGTCGCTACTTGAGGTGATGCCGTTATTGCAAATGACGCTCGGGAAAAAGCGCTTCGATATCGCTGCGCTCAAACAGATACGGCTGTTGGCAAAACTCGCAATGAATGTCGATGCGCCCCATTTCTGCGAGCATGTTATCTAGCTCGCTGTAGCCTACTTGTCGCAAGGCGCTGCCTAAGCGTTCTTTGCTGCATGTGCAGTGAAAGCGCAGGGGCGAGGCGGGGTAAACGCGGGTGTTTTCTTCGTGAAACAGGCGTTGCAACAGGGTTTGAGCGGGCAGCTCCAGCAGCTCTTCTTGCTTTACTGTGGCGGCGAGGAAATTCAAACGATCCCAAGCGTCTTCATCCACCTCGGTGCCCGCAGGCGCAGGGACTTTTTGCAGCATAAAGCCTGTGGCTTTGCCGTCGTTGGCGGCTAGCCAAAAGCGGGTGGGTAATTGTTCAGACTGAAGGAAATACTCTTCCAGCGCTTGGGCGACGTTGCCGCCTGCGATGGCGGTGATGCCTTGGTAACGCTGGCCGCTTTCAGGCTCAACGGTGATGACCATTTGCCCATCAACGAAACTGAGCTGAGCTTCTTCTTGTTGTTCATCAAAGCGGGCGATGGCGCGCAGCTCGCCTTTTTCGTTGGTTTCCGCTTGCAGCAGGCGAATGCTGCCGCCTAGGCGCACTTGCAGAGTCAGACGGCCTGGAAATTTCAGGTTGGCGCTGAGCAAGGCGGTGGCGGCCAGCAGCTCACCCAAGGCTTGGCTGATTAGCATAGGGTAGTGGTGATGGCGGGTGGCATCTTGGAGGCTGAGCTCCAGCTGGGCGAGTTCGCCGCGCACGTCTGTGCCGTCGAAGCTGAATTGGTGTAATAAATCGCTCATTTAAAAATCCTGTTGCTCTTTAAAGCGCGTTAAATCACGGCGCTCTTTTTTGTTGGGTTTGTGATCGGGGACGCTCATAAAGCTTTGCATAATGCGGCGCTGCTCGGCGGCATCCATGCGTTTTTTGATGCTTTCGGCGGTTTCTTCGTACAGAAGCTGCGCTTGCGGTGCGCCGCCGCGCTGTTCGCTTAGGCCCTTTACGACCACGGTTTTCTCATCGAAGCCTTGGCGCAGGGTAATTTTAGCCCCCAGTTCGATCAGCTTGCTGACCTTGGTGCGCTGGCCTTCGTAATGCACTTTGCCGCCTTCGATGGCGTCTTTGGCCAAGGAGCGCGTTTTGTAAAAGCGGGCGGCCCAGAGCCATTTATCAAGGCGAACGGTCATGGTTGCGGGGTCTGTAGTTCGGCGAAATGGTGAATGCTAAAAAAACGCGAAGGCGGATTGGCGGGCTTGTGGCTGTCGGGGTTTTGTACACTGACCACAAAGCCTATGCCCCAGTTGGCGGCAGATTCTAACACAGCTTGGCTGTCATCAATAAAGAGCGTGCGCTCCTTGATAAAAGGCTCATCGGCCAGCAGGGCTTGCCAGAACTGCGCTTCTTCTTTGGGCGCGCGGTATTGGTGCGAGCTGATGACTCTGTCCACTTGCGAGTCCAGCCCTGTGCGCTGCATTTTAAGCCTTACGCTGTCGGGGTGGGCGTTGGTGATAATCACAGTGCGTTTACCCAAGGCGCGCAGCTGCGCTAAAAACTCAGGAGTGTGCGGGCGCAGTGCGATTTTGTCCTGACACTCGTGCTTCAGTGCCATGATGTCTAGGCCAGTGAGCGTGCTCCAGTAGTCGGTGCAGTACCAGTTGAGCGTGCCGCGCAGGCTGACAAAGCTCTTGTTTAGCTCGACGGTGGCGTCTTCGAGGTTCATGCCCTTGAGGATGGCATAGCGCTCGGGAACGAGCTGATTCCAAAAGTAATTATCAAAATGCAAATCCAGCAAAGTGCCGTCCATGTCGAGCAAAACGGTATCAATTTGTTGCCAGTTGGGTAGGCTCATCGGTTACACTCAGCCCCTGTTTTTACCAAAGATGGATGCAGCATGCCGCAAAAGCCCGAGATTCTAGCACGTCGCATGGTGGCACAAAGCCGCCTCTTTCGTATTGAGTCCTTTGACTTACGTTTTAGCAACGGCGTGGAACGCACCTATGAGCGATTAGTGCCAGGTGGCCCTGGCGCGGTGATGCTGGTGGCCTTGCTGGATGACAATACTTTTGCCTTGATTCGCGAGTATGGCGGCGGCATGGAGGATTATTCGTTGTCTTTACCCAAGGGTGCGATTGATTTGGGTGAAAGCCTGCGTGACACCTGCAACCGTGAGCTGCAAGAAGAAATCGGCTATGGTGCGCGCGAGTTTGTGTTTCTAAAGAATCTGAGCCTCTCGCCCAGCTACATGAAAAGCGGCATCAATGTGGTGCTGGCGCGCGATCTGTACCCTTCTAGGCTCGATGGCGACGAGCCTGAGCCTTTGGAGCTGGTGCCGTGGCAGCTTAATAACTTGCCCGAGCTTTTTGCGCGCGAGGATTTCAACGAAGGTCGCGCTTTGGCGGCGCTGACCTTAGCCACCGAGTACCTCGCGGGCCGTTTCTCTGGCCAAACCCTGTAGATACCGAGCAGCATTGCCGTAGCGGCGCCAGCAGTAATTAAAAACTTGAGCTTGTAGATACTGGGCAATATTGCCGTAGCGGCGCCCAGTGGCCTCCGCTACTACTAGCGCGGCACGCGGCGAATACGGCCATTGTCGTCGATGGCGACATAGACAAATACCGCGTCCGCCACCTTGCGCTTTTCGCTGTCGCTGGGGTTTTGCGTCCAAACTTCAATGGCTAGGCGAATGGATGAGGTACCAATATCCAGCAAGCGCGTGTAAATACTCACCACCGCGCCCATACGAATGGGCGACATAAAGACCACCGATTCCAGCGCCACGCTGGCAATGCGCCCTTGCGCCACTTTGCTGGCTAGGCTTTCAGCCGCCAGATCCATCTGCGCGACTACCCAGCCGCCGCTGATATCGCCGTGAAGATTGGCGTCTTGACGTGAAGGAATGAGGCGTAAGCTGAGTTCGCCTTCTGGGCGAGGCTCGCAGCTTTCGCAATTCTCCTCGTGGGAGGCATGAGAATGGTTCATGATTTGACCTGTTAGAATTATTTTTGGCGCAGTGTAAGGGTTTTGTCTGACCCAATACAAACTCAACTTTCAGCAAAACTCTGTTTAACTCAAGAATACAGCTGCTTGGGCAGCCAAGTAGCCAGCTCAGGGAAAATGGCCAGCAGCACCAAGAGCAGCAGTTGAATCACAATAAAGGGCACCACGCCCTTGTAAATCATGTCTGTCGTGACACTGGCAGGTGCAACACCGCGCAGATAAAACAAGGCAAAACCAAAAGGCGGGGTGAGGAACGAGGTTTGCAAGTTGATGGCAATCATAATGCCAAGCCACACAGGGCTAACGCCCATGGTGAGCAAAACGGGCGCAACAATGGGCACGACCACCAAGGTGATTTCAATAAAATCGAGAATAAAGCCCAGCAAAAAGATAATCAGCATCACCAGCAGCATGGCGGAAAACACACCGCCTGGCAGCGTGCTGAAAAAATCGTGAATCAGCTCTTCGCCACCAAAACCACGAAACACCAAAGAAAACAGCGCTGCGCCAATCAAAATCATAAACACCATGCCCGATACCAGAAGCGTGCTGTTCATCACTTCTTTCAGGCGCTCAAGATTGAGCTGGCGATAAAAGGCCGCCAATAAAATCGAGCAACCCGCACCGATGGCGGCGGCCTCGGTGGGTGTGGCAACGCCCAATAAAATCGAGCCAAGCACCGCAATAATCAGTGCCAAGGGCGGAACTAAGCCTTTGATGATTTCCCATACAAATGCGCTATCGAGCGCAGGGCGATCGGCGACAGCGGGCGCAGCCTGTGGGCGAAAAAACGCCACCAAGGCGATATAAACCAAGTACATCAGCACCAGCATCAAGCCTGGAATCAGCGCGCCCATAAACAGATCGGCGACGGAAATGCTTTCTGGGCTGAAAATACCCATCTTCAGCTGTGCCTGTTGATAGGAGCTGGACAGCACATCGCCCAAGATAATCAGCACAGTAGACGGTGGAATAATTTGCCCCAGCGTTCCTGTGGCGCAGATAGTGCCCGTGGTTAGGGCGGGGCTGTAGCCTTGGCGCAACATAGTGGGCAAAGAAATTAAACCCATGGTCACTACGCTGGCGCCGATAATTCCTGTACTGGCAGCCATCAGCGCACCAACGAGCACCACCGAAATCCCCAAGCCTCCGCGCACTGGGCCAAAGAGCAAGCCCATGTTGTGCAGCAAACGCTCGGCAATGCGCGATTTTTCCAGCATCACGCCCATAAACACAAAAAGCGGCACCGCCATCAAAATTTGGTTGTTCATAATGCCGTACACCCGATTGGGCATGGCGCTTAAATAGGCGGGGTCGAAAGTACCCGTGAGTATGCCAACACCCGCAAAGAGCAAAGACACGCCCGCCAGCGTAAAGGCCACGGGAAAGCCCAGCATCAACACCACACAAACAAGGGCAAAAAGCGCCAGTGCCATCAGCTCAACCATGCTGGCTCTCCTTGTCAAAATGCTCTGGATAGAAGGTTTTGCCCAGTTCTGCCAGCGCTTGCAGCAGCATTAAAACAGGCATTACCAGCAGCAGCGTTTTTAGCAAGTACACAAAAGGCAGGCCGCCCGTTTCTTCGGAGCGCTCTGCAATCACCCAGCTTTGCTCGACGTAGTGCCAGCTACCCCAGAATAAAAACACGCAAAAAGGTATCAGCAGTAAAAGAATGCCCAGCTGCTCAATGCGGCGATTGCGCGCTTTGCTCCAGCCTTTCGAAAACACATCAACGCGCACATGGCCGCCTTGTTGCCAGGTATAAGCGATGCCCGCCATAAAGAGCGCGGCGTGCAGATAGAGCGCGGTTTCTTGCAGCCACAGCGAAGGCGAGTCTAAAAAATAGCGACGCACCACCACGGCGCACACCAGCAGTACCATCAACAGCGCCAACCAGCGCAGCGTTTTACCAGTCCAGAGCGTAAAGCTCTCGATCCCTGCAATTACCGATAACATAAGGAAAACCAAGGCGAGTTTTTGCGCGCATTATAAGCGGCGGGCAGCGGGCGTCACCTGCTAAATCCGGTAGGTGTTATGCTTTTTAGCAATAACTTTTTATTTTTCAGTCTGTTAGCGCATAAAAAGAGTTGACGAGAAGTAGAAGCCTCTTTAATATCGCGCCCCACTTGCCGGCATAGCTCAGTTGGTAGAGCAACTGACTTGTAATCAGTAGGTCCTCAGTTCGATTCCGAGTGCCGGCACCATTTTTTTAAAGCTCGCTTAGGCGGGCTTTTTTTTTGCCTGCAAAAAGCTCTATGCTGTGCTTCCCTCAAATAGCTAGGAAGTTTTATGGATATCGTTTTTGAAATCGCGAGTTATGTCCGCCCTTATAGCGCGCAAATCGCCTTTGCGCTGGTGGCAACCACGCTCATTCTTTCTGCAGGATCCCTCAATGGCGCCGTGCGCAATATGATGAAGTCGTGGAATGTCGTGCTGCGTGTGCTGGTGTTTATTTTGCTGTGCGCTGTGGGTTACGGTGTATTGGCCTCATGGCTAACGCAGCTGCTACAAGGCTATTTGCGTGGTTTGGCAGGGGATATGTTTGTGCTGCAAGTGAGCTTGGCTTTTATCGTGCTGGGTATTGTGGCTGAACGTAAGCAGTGGAAGTAACCCAAAAAAATATGAGCGGTTAAACATCCTGTCTAACCGCTCACGCACCCTAGAAATCCTGTTCTATCAACCATCCGTGCTGTGCTGTCCTTTGCACCCCGTCCGTCTGGCGTTCCTCGCCTGTTATTATCCTTTGTGCACTTCTCTGTGCGTCATCCTGACCACTGCTATCCTTGCAATGCGCTGCATCCTGACGAAACAAACTTTAACAAAAGCTAAGCTAAGCGCCAGCTAGGGTTTTGATGGTCTAGGCTGATCGGCACGATAAGTAAAGTCGGCAATTTTGAATATTTATATATAAATCAATAATTTAGGATTTTACTTCTGGGCTTGTCAGGCGAATCGCCAAGAATAAAACAGGTATCTCTCACTGCTTTGTGAGAGATATCGCACAAAAAAAAGCGGCATTATCGCTATTGCAGAAAAAGGAGGGCGACGGTTTATGTCAAAAGAGTGGCTGATGCCAGCAGGATTAGTCTATTTGCCTTTGCATAAAGAAGCGCTGCCGTTGTTGAAAAAAGGCGTTATCCCTTTGCGCAGCGGTGCAAATATTGATCTGCCATGGTTGCTGGGAACAGGTGCAAATGCGCCAGAAAATCAGGTTTTTATTAGTGAAAGCGACTATCAGGAACACCTACAGCAAGAATATCGACGCCTACCTGCCAATTTGCAAAGCCTATTAACGCTTGAGGTGTTTTTACGTCAAGCAGAGGCCAAGCGTGCGGATATTGAAGCGGCTCTTTTAGCAAAACGCCAAGAACTGGCACAAAAAGAATTGGGCTGCGCCGAGGATTGGTTTGTGCAGCGTTTTTTTAGCGATCCTTATTCCATATTGGCATGGCAACAGCGGGGCTTTGCCAGTATCTGGCTAGGAATAGATGCCAACCAGTGGCCGCAAGCCTTGCTGCACCCTGTGCGCTACCGCGATAGCTTGCCGCAGGAGTGGCATGAACGTTTCACCTGCGATTTGCTCGAAATGAGGCCGCTGCAAGAGCAGCGGTTGATGCTCGCGCAGGCCGAAGCGCCTGTGCAAATTCGGATTGCTGGGCTGGCGCATGCATTGGTACGCTTGCCCCCTAAGGCTTTGCGCATCGTTTTATTGGGAGCGCAGATCGCCCCCGATTATTCGGCGCGCTTTTTGGCCTATTGGCAGCAAGATTTTCGTTATCAGCGCATACCTGTGGCGCATATGCACGCAACAGCAGCGGGGTGCTGGCAGTTTCGGTTAGGCGCTTTTCCGTAATTCGTCTAAGCTCAACGGACGTCTCTTTCATGTAGAGGTCTCATGGCCGCTTTCAATATCCTTGTCGTCGACGATGCTGCTTTTATTCGCGATCTCGTGAAGAAAGCCGTGCGTGAAACCTATCCTGGCAGCAACTTGCACGAAGCTATAGATGGGCGCAGAGCCATCAGCATTCTTGGCTCGCACGATATTCACCTGGTGCTTTGCGATTGGGAAATGCCTGAGGTTTCTGGCATAGAGGTGTTGCAATGGATGCGTGCCGATGAGCGCTACAAAAACACGCCCTTTATGATGATTACCAGCCGTGGCGACCGCGATCATGTGGTAAAGGCCGTGCAAGAGGGCGTATCCGAATACATTGGCAAGCCCTTTACCCGCGAAAACTTCGTCGCCAAGCTCAGTAAGCTCGTGTGGAAGCACCTCAAAATACGTCCTCAGGCCGCCGATGCGCCCGTAAACCCGCGCGCGGCCAGCGCCGCCGATGCCTTTGGTGCAGCCAATATCAATAAACCCAAGGGGGGCGATTTAGGTGGTGCTGGCGTTCTTATGGGCGCGGCCAAACCGACAGCTACGCCAGTTAAACAAGATATGGGTGGCGCTGGCGTACTGATGGCGGCCACAGCAGAGCCTACGTCAAGCAAGCCAGGTATCCGCGCCAAAGGAATTGCCGATGTGCGTTTTGCCTCAGGTGGCCAAGCCAATCTGGTTATTAAAGACATCAACCTGCAAGAGCTGAGTGGCGTATTTCGCCGCGATGGCGCTTTGCCACAGCTACTGGAGCAAGCCGTACTGGATATTGTGGATAAAGAATCGGGGGCGGTGGCGCGCATTAATGGCTATGTGCGCATGCTGCAAGCGCAAGAGCCTAGCCCCGATGCGCAAACCATTCAGATGACATTGCGTTACGTTGATGACGACCCAGAAAAGCTGGAAACTCTTTCGCTCTATATCGCCAAAGTGCGCTAAAGCAAGCTAGAAACTCAGCTCCAGCACCAGCCCCGCCCAAACGATTAGCCCAAACCAATGATTCTGTAAAAAGGCTTGAAAGCAGAGCTCACGAGTGCGTGAGCGTGCGCGCCACAGCAGCCAGTACAGATAGGTTGCGCCCAAAGCCAAGCCTGCAAAGGCCAAAGCCCCCAGTTTAAGTTGGCTAAACGCCAATGCCAGAAAGCTCAAACATAAGAGATTGAGCAGGCCAATCATCATCAGGTCCAAATCGCCCAAAAGCACCGCCGTAGATTTGATGCCGACGCGCAGATCGTCGTCGCGGTCAACCATGGCGTACAGGGTGTCGTAGGCCACAGTCCAGCACAGATTGGCGCAGAAAATCAGCCAAGCCACCAGAGGCACGCTGCCACTTTGTGCGGCAAAGGCCATAGGAATGCACATGGAATAGGCCGCTCCCAAAAACAGCTGTGGCAAATTGGTAAAGCGCTTCATAAAAGGGTAAAGCGCCGCTAAAAACACCGCAACAAAAGACAGCGCAATGGTCAGTGCATTGGTAAAGAGCACCAAAATAAAGGCCAAGCTCACCAGGAGCGCAAAGCCTTTTAGCGCTTGCTTGGGGGTTAAGCGCCCCGTAACAAGAGGACGCTCGTTGGTGCGTTTGACCTCGCCATCCCAATGGCGGTCGGCGAAGTCGTTGATGATGCAGCCTGCCGAGCGCATCAAAAATACGCCCGCAACGAAAATCAGCAGCAAATGCCAATCGGGGTGCCCCGCACCTGCAATCCACAGCGCCCAAAGCGTCGGGCCGAGCAACAGATAAGAGCCAATAGGGCGATTAAAGCGCGTGAGCTGCACCCAGTCGTACCAGCTAGGCCAGCGAGCATCGAGTAATGCTTTGAGCTTGCTCATAGAAAATCCAACAGCGCTTGAGTAAAGGCTTCTGACACCATCAAAGGCTTATGGTGCAGGAAAAAAATAGAGCGGCGCGACCAAGTTAATCCCAGCTCATTGCTAGGGCAGCGGCTGGCTTTTAGTTCGGTACGTCTTAAGCTCGGCTGGGCAAACAGATAGCTACCCAAAGAGCGCGACCCCAGCTGCATCAAACACCGCTCCGCCCTCGTTAACGTTTGCAGCGGAATAGCAGTGCGAGCGTAAACCAAGGTCTTTCCTGCAACCTTTAACTGCACTTCGCGCACCCAAACTGCTTCTTGCGCCCCAAGTTGCATTTCGTGCTGCTCGATAAAGCTGGGCTTGGCAAAGCCCTGAGCGGTAGGCTCAACGGCAAAGGCATCAGGCGCAAGCGCCTTAAGGCGAGCCGTAAGAGAGCCTGAATCAAACAGCCAGTTTCGCCAAGGGTCGGGGGTGGCAAAGGACGGCTGATAATGGCGTCCAGACCAGCTAGGAGAGAGGGGATGCAACCAAGAAACAATAGCGGACATGAGGCCAATCTGAGGGGAAAAATCAGGGCGCAGGATGCGCTAAAACGCCCAAGCGCGCAAGACCAAGCCAAGAATTGCCCGTTTTTAACCGTTGCAATTTTGCCTGTGCCTAAGTAGCGTGTTGCCCCTTAATAGGTAAAATCTCTTTGCCGCGTGTTTGGGTTTTACGATTTTTTTTGATGATTTATTTTGTTGGCAGGTTGATGTTATGAAGAAGTGGCAATGCACAGTTTGTGGCTGGATCTATGATGAAGAGCTTGGTGCTCCCGAAGAGGGCATTGCGCCTGGCACGCGCTGGGAAGACGTTCCAGCCGATTTTATTTGCCCAGACTGCGGCGTGGGCAAAGAAGACTTTGAAATGGTGGAAATTTAAGGACTCTCTATGCAAGACAACGCTCCTATAGTGGTGATAGGAACGGGCTTGGCAGGGTATCACCTGGTTAAAGAGCTCAAGAAACTCGCGCCCGAGCAGGCCGTGGTGATGATTACCGCCGATGACGGCCGCAACTATTCTAAGCCCATGCTCTCTACGGGTTTTACCAAGAATAAAAGTGCCGATGAGCTGGCCATTGCCTCGGCGGCGGAAATGGCCGAGCAACTTGGCATAGTGGTGCGCACTCATACGCGTGTCAGCGCCATCGACACAAAGGCTCATCAGATTTTTGTCGGTGAGGAAGCCGTCCCCTATAGCAAGCTGGTGCTGGCTTTGGGCGCAGACGTCATTCACATCCCCGTGGCAGGCGATGCCCAAGATCGCATCTTTTCAATCAATGACCTGCAAGACTACGCGCGTTTTCATGCAGCCGCCGCAGGTAAAACGCGCGTGCTGATCATGGGCGCGGGTTTGATTGGCTGCGAGTACGCCAACGATATGCGCGACGGCGGCTTTGAGGTACAGATGGTCGCACCGAGCGACATCGTTTTGCCAACTTTGCTGCCTAAAGAAGCGGCTCAGGCGCTGCAAACGGGACTAGAAAACATCGGCGTGAAGTTCCATTTAGGTGCGACGTTGGAGAATTTGAATCACCAAGGCGCGGCGCTTAAGGCTGTGCTCAGTAATGGCCTAGAGATTGAAACCGATCTCGTGGTTTCAGCCGTGGGATTGCGCCCGCGCTTACAGCTTGCGCAAGCGGCAGGCTTGGCAACAGGGCGAGGCATAAAGGTCGATCGTCATCTGCAAAGTAGCCACCCTGATGTGTTTGCCGTGGGTGATTGCGCCGAAGTAGCAGGGCTTTCCATGCAATTTGTCCTGCCCTTAACGGCAGGTGCTCGTGCTCTGGCCAAAACCTTAGCAGGGGAGCCGACCGCAGTAAGCTACGGCGTTATGCCCGTTACGGTAAAAACCGCCGCCAACCCAGTGGTTGTATCGCCGCCCGCTCAGGGTGCGCAAGGTCAATGGCAAGTGGTGGCAGAAGGCTTAGATTTACAAGCCGAGTTTCGTGACAATAACGGCCAATTACTTGGCTATGCTTTGACGGGAGCCAAAGCAGTGAATAAAGTAGCGCTCAATAAGGAGCTACCCGCTGTTCTCCCTTAGTTTTAACCTGCCCCTGGAAAGGGGTTTCTCTAATAACGAATAAGGATCTTATCCATGCGTAAACCTGAACTGGCTGCGGCCATTGCTGAAAAAGCCGATCTGACCAAAGACAAAGCCGCCGAAGTGCTGAACGTGATCACCGATCAAATCGCACAAGCTCTGGGCAAAGGTGATAGCGTGACCTTGATTGGCTTTGGTACTTTTGAAGTGCGCAACCGTGCCGAGCGCCAAGGCAAAAACCCACAAACGGGCAAAGCCATTACCATCGCCGCCGCCAAAGTGCCTGCATTCAAGCCTGGCAAAGGTCTGAAAGACGCTGTGAACTAAGCCACATCAACACTTGTGGGTACAAAAGGGGCATTCGCCCCTTTTTTGTTTTGCTTTTGATGCTCTTCTGGCACAATCGCGCCGATTTCAGCTAGGTTGCGAGCATCTGCGCCTCTGAGTCTTTTACCCATTCAATCCGAGATGACTATGTTGAAGTTTAAAGCCTTGCTCTGGCTCTTGGGGCTGTTGTTGAAAAAAGCCGCCCGCAAAAATCCTGATTTTCAAAAACAGTTGGCAGGTAAAGATTTTGCCTTTCAGCTGCAAACCGCCGACGGTAAAGCCGTGCGCTCCTTTGTGGTGGCCAACAACCAAATTCAAAGCAAGCGCCGTGCGCACAGCGCGCCTGCTTTTACCATCAGCTTTAAAGATGCTGCCACGGGCCTGCGCATCATGACTTCCAAGGATAAAAACGCCTTTATGCGTGGCATCCAAGAGAAGGACATTGTAATCAAAGGCGACTTGTCCTTGGTGATGTGGTTCCAAAGCATCAGCAAGCACTTAAAACCCGCCAAGAAAAAATAAGACCTTATGAACGGGCAATGGCCTAGGGTTCGAGTTTGGCTGCTGAGCGCATTGTGCTTGGTGCTCTCGGCGCAAACTTGGGCGGATGCGCGCCAAGAGCGTATTGCGCGCATCATTGAGCTAAGTGGCCTGTCTGGCCTAAGTGTTCAAGCGCGCGAGCAAACCCAGAAGGCGCTGACGCAAAGCCAAGCCAGTCTGGGCAAGCAAAATGAAGTCGTCGCGGCCATTCGCCCCGTCTTTGCCCCCAAAAACCTAAACAGCAAGCTGGCGCAAAGCCTACAGGCTTTTAGTGATCAAGCCTTGCTGGCGATCGAACAAAGCCTAAGCGCGCCACAGCTGCAAGAGGTGCGCGAAAAAGAGCAGCAGGCGCTGTCTGAGCTAAAAAGCCGCGACTACCTAAGCTACCAAGTGCAGCTTCAGCAATTTCCGCCCGCCGAGCTGCGCCGTGCAAAGCTGGCTGAGCTGGATCAAGCCATGCACTTTACGCTTATCTTGAAGCAAGCTCGCGCCACCCTCTATGCACTTTTAATGCAACCGCTGATTAGCTGGCAGCCCGATCTCGACTGGCCTGCCAAGCTTGAGCGCGACACTCAGACTTTTTTGTTTTATGTGCACCGCAGCACTTCGCCGCAGGATTTGGATGCGCTGATCGCGCTGTACCGCCAACCCGATTTGCAGCACTGGCTAAATCAGGTTGAGCAGTTATTGGCCGAGAGCTAAAGCCCCATCGCTTTCAGAATGACATGCTGTTTGATCGGCAGGGCGCGGTCAAACCAGCGCATCCCT